>NZ_JABAIP010000005.1:0-291680 GCF_012843185.1 Shewanella sp. DNRA4 | reverse complement strand
TCCTCATTCCTCAGAAAGGCGGAAGGAAAGCCCGGGCGGTGACGCTGGAAATGAGATATGCCCGAGTGACCCTCAAAGCCCCAGCCAACAAACGCACTCTGGCAGATATCCCTCTGTATTACGTCAGTGTCGTAGAGCAAAGTCATCGTGAAGAAAAACTGGCATGGCACTTACTCACCTCCGAATCTATCACATGCTCGAAGGAGGCACTGGAGGTTGTCGGCTATTACGAGCGCCGTTGGTTGATTGAAGATTACCACAAGGTATGGAAAAGCAGTGGCACCGCGGTGGAAGAGCTGAGAATGCAGTGCCGTGAGAACCTGGAGCGTATGAGTGTGATACTGGCTTTTATCGCCACACGCTTACTCCAGCTTCGCTTTATGAAGGTATCCAAAGCGGAAGTGACAGCACAATGTTGTGAAACGCTATTGGGTCAGAAAGCGTGGAAATTACTTTGGCTGAAAATGGAGGGACGTCCGTTACCTCAACAGGCACCCGATATGCAGTGGGCGTACGAGCGTCTGGCCAGATTAGGGGGTTGGAAAGATACCAAGCGGACAGGTCGAGCTTGTGTAGAGGTATTGTGGGAAGGATGGTTTAGGTTACAAACCATCCTTGAGGGTTACGAATTGGCCATGTCTCTCAATCACGAAGACTTGTGATCAAGAGACAGGGTTAACCTGCCTTTTAAAGTGTGATAATCAGGAATCATTATTATTTTTTCTTATCCGGTTTGATCGCTACAAGTTCCTCTAATGGGCTTGGCCCTGTCAGGCTATAATTAATCACCGCCGGATTATTATAACGAACATCAGAGAGGTCCAGATGTAATCCCACTTGGCTCTCTCCTGTTACATCCTCCAGGCAATGTCGAGATTCCATATCAAGAGCAGCCATATATTTCTGTTCATTACTTTGAGGGCCGAGCGCCATGGTAATGAGACAGTCTTTTCCATGCTCAATCTTGTAAGTAACATTAATAGTGTCACCACTTGCTGGGAACTTAAAAACCATAAGTGAAGCGTCGGTAATTCTAGGCTTTGTCGCGCACCCAGCCAAAGAGAGCATAGATGCGGTAGCCACTGCTAAGATTGCTTTTTTCATTTCAGTTTCCTCATTTATTTGAATGCAATTATCAACGACCAATTGACTTGTTTTTGTCACAGTCGATTCTTTTTTCACTGTGTTGTTGGTGCTGAATTGACGATACCGCTTGACGTTCTTTCTCTCTCGCTTGAGCTTGAGCTATGGCTTTATGATGTTCTGGTTGAGGTTGATATTGGCTATAGTCTTTTCTAGCGGACTGGGATAGCTTGTTATAGGTGCTAACAATCAGTCTGTCGGCTTCTTTCTGTTGACCACCTTGTTCTAATTGCTTGGCATTAGTGATGACTTCAGACATAAGCCCATGTCGCTGCTCTGTTTTGACGTCTAGTTGAAGGCGTGACAACTCAACACCTAGAGCTTTTGTCATTTTCCCAATATCTTTTTTTAGTTCATGGGCAGCTTGTTGCTGCTTTGTCTTGTCTGACTCAAAAAAGATTTTCTGAATAGCCTTTGCCGCCATCCAAACTAAAGCACCTGCGGCCTCGGTAAAAATATCGTTCTCTAAATATCCCCGCTGATAGTTAGAAAGTGTTTTAGAGAGCCAGTTATCTTGAGTTGGTTTCTCGTGCCCCATGCTTTCGACTTGCTTTATTAGCAACTGGACAGAATCAACAATTTTCATCTGCTGCTCAGATAGCTGCCGATACTGCTCATTCATGTGAGCATGATCAAAAACGCTGGTTTTCATCTGCTCATTTTTAATAGGATGACTATTCATACTTTGCACAATTGACTTAGCCGCTGATTCAAGCTGCCCAACCAACTTTTTAGGGTCAGAGACATCCGCTTTGCTAAGTTCTTGATAGAGCGTCGCAATTTTCGCTTTTTCGTTCAATTCCATTCCAATTACCTCTTAATGACGATGTTTTACATGTAGGTTTCCATTAACCCACTCTTCGCTAATGAAATTATTGGGCTCGATAATGTGTTCAAAGTGGCTAGCTGACACCTCTATATCTGCATGAAAGCGCTCGATCTCAGCCTGATAAGTCCGCATTTCAGCCACAAGGTTGGATAGTTGAGAGTACAGATCAGGCTTGGGCTCTCTTCTGAAGATTTTTCTGAAAATACTATTAATCATTGAGTGCCCCCTTGATACCAAGAAGCAATAGGTTCGAAATGATCTCCCCACTCCATGATCTTCAAAAAGTCATCGGTATTATCGACTCTGGCAAGTCCACAATATGTTTTCGTGTATTGACCATCGAGACACTTCAATACCGTGAAGTGAAGAGGTTCACCAGATTCTGTTCTTGCAGCGGTTACGCCTCGTCTTTGATGAATGTGAGCGTCATTTATTGGAAGTACTAATCCGTTAACTTGAATATCTGCCGCCATAGTGTCCTCATTTATCTCTACTCTCTTTGAGCTAATATTTTCTCAGATGAGCAAGCTTTAGATGGCACGCCAAAGTGCCCAATTTGGACAAAAAGAAAGGGGCCTTAGCCCCTAAACGAATGAGTGGAGAAATTGAATTCAGTGTTCTAGCGTTTGTGTTCGCCAGCTTCTATCTGTTCGCGAGAAAAGACTGTAGGACAACGTGAAACATCCGGTTTTCCATAACCATTCACAGCCTCTGACCTGCTGCATATGTAGGCATCAAACCGACCTGCCGCTTGCATCATTTTTTCTTTGGCCTTCATTGACTCGCTTGCCTTTTCTAAGTAATCACAGGCCGGATAAGACCAAGTTGCGAGTCCTGAATGACCTGCCGCATATGTAGAGCAGGTTTCCCGCTCCGTGACTTTCTCTGTGTAACTTGCAATACCACTTCCTTTTTTCTGGAGTTGAGTCTGAATAATTGAGTCGTGCTGGTACGGACCGGGATAGCTCCAATAAGGGACCTGATAGCTGTTGAATGTAGGAGAGTACACCGACATAAACCCTCGAAGCCCCTCGCTTTCACCAGCAATGTAATCAGCAACACGTTTCCAGTTACCATCTGTCCATTTCAAGCAGTGATAACCACCATCCGCTTGACGAGGTTTAGCTCCCAGCGCGATAGCGAGCTCATCAATCTCGATGTCACTATCCTGGCTGCTATTACCTGCACCAAATGCTGCACACATACCACCCACGTGCATTACGGATATGACACTGGATCGCCCGATCGCGTAAGGTCTGATATCAAACGCATCAAAGTATCCAGTTCGTTGATAATTATAGAAGTTGGCAGCAATAATATTCATTGATCCAGATCTGGATTGCATGTTTAATACATCACGAGACATTTTAAGCGCACTATCCCAACCAACTCGCGATGCAGCCGCCGCAATAAGACTACCCATCACATCATTGTCATGAGACGAGATAGTGTATTGAACAGATGAAACAGGAGTTCGCACAGCACAGTATTCATAATATTCATTGAAGGCTTGATCCTTTTTCTCCTGCGAGGCGGCTTCATTATAGTTCACCAAGAATTTCTCCAGGCTCAGTTCCTGACCGTCCTTCGTACACTCATTGCCTCCGTTGATCAAACATCGCTCATAAAGCTCAACCGTTCCATTAAAAGAGGCAACATTAATACGCGCATAGCGGCTGATAAAATCGTCAACTGAGAGCAACTGGCTAGAGTCATCGAAGCAATCACGGAATCCATATTTCATAGCCATATTAGCTTTATCGGAACTACTATCTAGGTTTGAGAAACTCCATCTCCTTTGTTCTTCGCGTCGTTTATCGTTGGCGGTGCGAATGCGCTCCATGGCTTGCGTTTGATTCTCTTGACCTAGCAGCTCTGCTGTCCACAAGTTGAAGGTTTGCCATTCCACACCTAAGTTTGCCACCATCTCAGCAGCCGAGTTGAATGCCTCCTTGCTACCGAAATCTTCCTGTTTGAATCCAACGAGTTTCATGTCGGCTATTGCGGCCTGAACGTCTGGCTCCACTTTTTCTACTTTTTGAGTCGGCATATTTGACTGAGTGTTGCCAGTGATATTTGGCATAGTCGCGGAGCAACCTGCCAGTACAGTCATTACAGCGATTGACGTAAAAAGAACTTTCACTTTTAGATCTCCCTTTTGGTTTCGAATCCATTTCATTTTCAAATTAAAGGGCAGTTTAGCTAGTACGCCCAACTGCCCAATTTGGACAATAGACAGCAATCATCTTGTTAGACTGTGCTGTCTGTCACCTCTTGATTTATCGCGTTCTTGACCCCTATCCGCTAATTGCTCTAACGAGCGTCCTGATTCTGGATGCTGCCATATCTTATCAATCAAGTGCTCAAGCGGTTCCAGAGACTGGTAACTGCTTTCCTTAGCCGTTTGTTTTTGCCCTGAGCGCTGCTCTACAGCTCGAACCAGCCCTTCTTTTGAATCGGTATAGAGATACACGCGGTCCTTTGCTCTTGATATCTGCACGTAGAACTGTTCCGTGTTCAATAAAGCTTCCCGGTTGGTTTCCGCGTGCACAAACACGTTCTGGGCTGTTTTACCTTGGGCAGAGTGAACAGTCATGGCGTAACCGTGATCCCAATGGGAATTAGCCAGTTTGGACATGTCAAACTCACCGGTTTTACCATTTGAAAGTCTGAAGGTTACGTTCGTGCCTTCTATCTTCTCAACTTTGGCCGTGTCATTGTTCAATCGTCCAGTTGGCTTATCATTATCACGCCACACGATCTTCTCACCAACGGCCAAACCACTTTCAGTTAGGTTGAACATCTGGATGTTCTTGGCCGCATAACGTTCAGGGGAGAAGCGAATCAGCTCAGACTGCTCATTGGCCCCGAACTTCTTAAGCAAAATATCGTGATTATCTCGACCAACAACCTGATAATACAGGCCCTTCTTGATGCCCTCACGCTTGAAGCTACGCGCAAACCGGACGATTTGCCCATTTTGATACGATGTCACCACACGCCGTTCAGCTTCGGTTGCATCGACTGGTGATAGCTGGTTAGTTCGGAGCTCTTCGCCCAGAGTGCCTTCTTTCTTTAATGCTTCACGAACTAATTCATTGGTGCGACTGCGGCCCTCACGGCTTGGTTCGAGGATAATACTTATGGCTCGTTCCTGCGGCGCAAGAGCCATGTAGTCCGTCACAAGCTCTTGTCTGCGGGTTTCACCGCTTTTCTCATGGTCAATTTTTCCGCTTTTTTTACGAGAGACCATTTCCTTTATCGTGCTACCGCTCTCCTCTAATCGACTGAGAGCGTGAGAGGCATTCTTCATAAGGGAGAGATACACAGCATCCCGAGTACCTCGGTTAGTCTGCCGAACGATTTCTTCTAGATGATAGGTTTCCATCCCGTGATTTTGAAGCTGCCTGAAAGCAGCACCAGCTTCGACTGAGGCTAGCTGACGAACATCACCGGTCAATACGACACGAGCCCCCGATTGCCCCGCACGTTGCAAGAGGTCTCGCATTAGCTTGGTGCCTACCATGCTGGACTCATCCACAATCCAAAGTTGAGGAGTTTTTTCCAACATTTTTCCAAGACCGTCACGTTCTCCCTGTAACTCTGATCTTTCATATTGGAGTTCGTCGAGTCGTTTCTGATAGAGCGGTGAATTCTCGGGAATAAGAATCCCCGTCTTTTCATCAATATACGGATTGGAGAGGGATTTTTCGATTTGCTCTAACCGCTTATCAATTTTATCGATCTGGGTATGAGTTTTCCGTTCTTGAACCCACTCGTTGCGGTTTTGTGCCAGAAAAGACTGAATTGTTCCAGACTGAATTCCAGCACCATCAATCAAACTCTGACCAGCAGAATTCGTAGGGGTTAGCCCCCTAACCTCATACCCCATGTCCCTGGCTGTCTCAGCTACAGTTCGGAGGACGGAGGTAGTCTTAGCCGTACCGGCGAACCCTTGCACTCCAACGATCCGATTCTCGGAGAGCAGAATGCCCTCAGTAGCTTTCCGTTGGTCAGCGTTCCACTCATATCCAAGTTCATTCGCCTTCTCCTCAGCATTGGAAATGGCCGCAGCAGCCTGTTCCCTGCTGCATAATGCCTGAACACGGTCGCGGCCAAGGTATTCCTCCTTGAGTACTTCATCCTCTATGGCGATGGCCGCTTTCGACGTATATCCCCGCACATCAATCTCTTGCTTGCTGACCTGATCAAAGGTTCTAACCGACTTATCTATGAGCTGACCACTGCCAATTGCGGCATCAATCGCATTGATAACATCAGAAAGTAGTACTCGCGATCCGACATAGCGGCTAGCCTCTTTGACTAGATCGTGGTGCGTCCAAGATGTATCACGCTCTCCAAGGTGTTCAGTCGCCCACATGACGGCTTCGTTGGCTAATTGAACCCGCGCCAAAATCGCCTCGGATTGCAGCTCCAGAGATGGGATTTCTTCCCGAGACTGAGCTATGAGCCCTTCCAATTCTGCCAGCTTCTCTTCGCCTAATTCGACATGCCAGCGATTCAGAAGCTCACCTCGCTCAGCGGCAACCTTTCGATCCCGCGTGTCGAGCGTGGCGGTCTCCTTTTCCCTAGCCGTGGCCGTCTCACGGGTCTTTCCCCGAACTTCTAGCGCATCTCCGATGGCCTCTGACCGTTTCGACAGTTCACGCACAGTCTCTTTACTTACCCCAGCAATTTCCCAGGTCCCATCTTTACCCTGGTGCTCTAGTCGAAAGCCCAGTGAGCCGACTTCTTGAGCGAGAAATTGACGGTAGACCAGACCAAGGTGCTTTTGATCAATGAAGATTGGTTTATTCTCCGTTGAGCGCCACTGGCCGTCATTTCGCTGTGTTAAATTCATTACCACGCAGTGTGTGTGAAGCTGAGGATCAAGAGCACGACTGGTTGTATGTTTGAAAGTTGCTGCGACCATTGAACCTGTCTTCTCGTATTCCAAGGTGTTCTCGGTACGATTGCGGTTCCTTGTGACGATATATTCGTTCTCTATATGTTGAAGAACTGCTTGGACTGCTCGGTCATGGGCTTCGAGAAGCCGCTTATCACCAGCAACTTCTGCCAAGATAGAAACACTCTTGGGTGCTGAAAAAGTGAGGTCGGTCCCTGGTTGGTGTTTCCACTCGCCGTCACGGAAAGTACCGACCTGTTGACCGTCTGGGAGCCGCCCCTCCAGAAGTGATTTAAAAGTTCCTCGATCCACCTCACCAGCAAGGCCAAGAGTCTCAGCTCCAGAACCTATCCATGTTGAAGGAGATAGCCCGTCTACATAGTAGTCATCATGCTCAAAGTAATGACCGGCAGCTCCGGCACTTTTAATAGAATATGCAGACATCATGATTTTTTGCCTCCTTTTCCAAGCAGACCAAATACCAAATCATCATCCACTCCATCAGTTCCCAACACTGAATGTACTTCCTGTTCTATATCACTTAGGGCTGGTAATTGCCCTTTAGACACCTCAGCACCATGCTTATTGGAAAGTTCTTTCGGAGCAAAGTCAGTATCAGCTTTCATTTTCAAGGACCGTGCGGCATTGAGCAGACGCATACCAACCGTCTCATTCTCATCACCTTGAATAAAACCGTCAGCGATCTTCGGAAGTCTCAAGAAAGGAATATCAATACGGGCTTTACTCTCCACGCCCCAAATTTTGGCAAAACAAGACAAATCAGGCAGGTCCATGATTTCACTGGGAAGAACAATTTTTCGGTTTTGACGTTTAGAACTGACTCGAACGCCGTCTCGAATGTCATCGGCGGAGTAGTTTAAGTCTTCATCAACTTCCTCACGCTCAGCTTCACCAAGTACTTTGGAGACCCACTCAGCAGTGTCTGCATTATTCAAACGAAAATGAAACTGCGTGGAGCACAGGCCAAGTATGGTTTTAGAGGTGTTTTTCCCAAACTCTTCCTCTAGCTGGTTTATTTCCTGAATACCTAAAACAACAGCCGCACCGAAGCCCCGCCCTTCGGCCATCAACATTGAAAGAGCAGGAATTTTTTTGAGGCTTGGTAGCTCATCGACAACAATCCAAAGCGTTCGATCATTATTGACACCACACGCCATCAACCCCTTAGCCACTGATTGAATCCACGTTGAAATTAGAGGCTTCTGAATCTCAACTTCAGCTTCCCGTACTGGTAAGAACAACCAGCTATCGTCGGCATCAGGTTCATCGCCTTCTGCTATCCAATCTCTTATAGAGAAGAATCCCTTTTGACTCTCTTCTTTCAACAGGCGAAGTGGACGAACACCATCTACGATTGTGGAACGGATACTTTCGAGAGTTCGCTCGTTATCTTCATTGAAATATGTCGCTGCTGGAGTGCCTGCAACTAGTTCTTTGAGTAACTCAAGGTCATTCCACGCTGTCGCCCGAAGAAGTGAAAGCAATGACTTCGGTCCGTCTAGATATAGATTCTGAAGTGCGGCAGAAACAACTGCCCTTGCAGCGGATGTAAAAAACTTATCAGAGCCACTGTTACTATTAGAACTAGGTAAAAGTGTCTCAGATATCCAGTCCGCATCAAATGGAGAAGCCATTTCTTCCCATGGAGTCCATTGGTGTGAGCGGCGATCTGCCGGATTGAGTATGTGATCAACTCCGTCCCGATAGAACATCTCTACGAATTCGCCTTTCTTGTCATACACCACAGCCCGGTCTCCACGAGCACGAATAGCTTTAAGCAAATGAGTTAGTGCTGTAGATTTACCGGCACCCGTGGTGCCACTAATCAAGGTGTGCTTTTTTGAAAATCTTGTAGGTAAGGGAAAATCGCCAAGGGTTAAATCAGAAACACCATGCTTTTCTACGATTTCTCCTTTCAATTTTTCGGATGCAACAAGTTTCGCCCCTCGAATATATTTGTCTTCTTTGATTTCCTTACCTCTTTTAACTGCCTTAACGACAAGATAAACACCAATTGGCAAGTACAATACAAAGAGCGAACTGAAAACCCATCCAAAGGATTTGAGAAGCTTAACAGCAGCTTCCTGAAATAGTGGTTCATTTATCACCACAGAGGATGGCAGAGATTCGCGCCCATCTAGGGCAACACAGGTTCCTACAGTCACGCTTGAAAATGGTTGTACTAATCCCTTCAATTGTGCCCAAAGATATGTACTAGTGTTTTGCAAGACACATTTATCGGCGTCTATCCAGAGATATAATAGGCCCCCGATAATCGCCAACAAAACACCAGGCAAAAATATCCAAATCCCGCTGAATAACAACATCTGCTGACTGTGAAGCCATGTATCCGCTCCGCGAACAAAATCCCCTATACGGCCTTTTCTAATTGTTGCCATTATCGTCCCCTCCAATAAAGTGAGTACGCAGAGCATTTGTGCGCGCTGAAATGACCTGTTTAGCCTCAGCCAATTCATCCTCTGAGCAGGTCTTTTTGAGCAGAAAATCTGTGGTTGCCACATTTATCGATAGCAGGTTAATTAGCTGCTGATAAATCTCCTTCTGATCCACTTGTACGTTTCTGATTTCGTGCAGTGTTGAGTCATTATTTAATGCCTGCTCAATCAAAGACACCGCCGTTTTACTAACCGTTTGTCCTGATTCTTTAGCTAATTCCTTCAACAATATATGTACTTGTCTAGGTGGATATATTTGTACGCGGTACGCCTTAGAAACTCCCATTGTAGTCCCCCTTATCCCTGATTCTCTTGTGTGCGGCTCCCTTGCAACTCTGCATGTGCAGAGGCGCAGGGAGTCCCCTCAGAAGGCGCTACTGCGCCGGATGAGACAGACCACTCGCGGTGAGTGGGGTGTGGAGAAAAATCTGGGCGAAGCTCGGAGTTTTCTTGCTGTGAGATGGGGCCCCCGCTCGATAGAGCGGGGTGAATTGTTTCAACCATTCGCAGAAAAGAAATTGCCAATTTTCGTGTCTCATACTCATGGTATTTCCTTGCCCTAAACATCAAGCTATTGGCGATCGATGTGATAGCTTGCTCTACCGACTTTGAATCCGATGCAGTCTCAAGAATTGCGAGAATTGAAGCGCCAGAACAATGCTGGCACTGCCGAGGATGAAGTTTCATTCGTTATCTCCTGATTGATGAATTTCAGGAGAGATTCTGGCCTTTAGGTGTATAAATCCCGGCACGTCAAACTGCCCAATTTGGACAAATCAGCCACTTGGAAAAATGGCTAGTGTCATTCAAAAGCCACCTGTTGATAGCTTTTTGATGTGGCACAGCCACAACTCTACTTGGTAATCACCCAAAAGCGACCTATTGATGGTGTTTCGGTTGCATTAACTAGAGTTCAGACAGCCTCCCCCCTCCAAAGTCACCAAAAATCCACCTATTGGTAGCGTTTCGGTGACTATTGAGATAAACAACGAATGCAGGTTTGTTTTAGGGTTCAAAAAACAATAGGTTGGGCTTAAGGAATGCACACAAGTCTAAGGGTAGATAGATTTAATCTTCAGGTCACAGATATCGGGATGCAATGTAAGGCTGTACATCATTCAGTTCGTCACTTTTCCTCTGCAAGTTCACCTGGGAGAAATGATGGTAAACATCTTATCGCAAACAAGCTTTTGCCCCAAAGCTTGCTAGCATTTATTTAGTGAATCGAAAACTGACGAATGAATTGCCCTACAAAATCTCATCCATTTACCTAATGTTTGGCCCTACCGTAAAGCGACTAACAATGTATGGGTATACAGTCGTATTTAAATTTAGATGCTTTTGAGTGTTTTTACACTCATTAGTTTGCGCGTTTATCCAGCCTAAAATTTATAAAACCCTTAAAAATCATAAGCATAAACTTTCCCAAAATTAGTTAATAGGTTTGAAAAACGCGCATGCACGTTTTTCCGGATGGTGTATTAGATAAAAAGCTGATAAGTTCTTTGCAATACAAACAGTTAATGATGCGCATTTTTACTGGTCTAATGAGGTAAACGCGCATGCGCACTAATAAAATGTTAAAAGCCTCTGGGAAATATGGCTCGTAGAATAGAACTAGGAAGTATAGCAAGTGGATTGATCGGTTCGTTCAGTAGCCGAAATAATGACGTGGATGGCTATTGGGGAATTGGAAAGCTCCACAAGTTTGTTGAAAATGAGGCCAATAAAGTCGTTGTGATTGACCTTCTGTCAGGAAGTATTCATCCGCCAACAGCCGAATTTAATTCTCTAATCAAGTTCTATCAAGCAAGATTAGCGTCACACTTAAAAGCCCGTAACATTTCTTATGATTGGCTTTCATCTGTTGAAATCACAGCGGAATTTGAAACGGCATATGAAAAGAAGCATCATTTTTGGCGTTCCGGTCTAGGCAAGCCATACAAGCTAAAGTGCGATATTCTTGATGATAACGGCAAGCACCATGTTGCCTATGCTTACAACAATAGCAGACCACATGATCCAGCTAGAGAATCAAGGAGTTGTCGTGACGTCGGCTTTTAACAAGCGGCAGCAGTCGGACTCGGCAAAATCTGTCACCAATTTTGCTAACGCAAAATTGCCGCCAGTTTTACCTCGCCGCTGTGCCGGGCGTTACATGTGAATATGGAAACACCACCGTTCTACGATGAAGTGCACGAGTTGGCTTTGAGTCTTGTAAATTCACAAGACCAAACCAAATCATACTGGCAGCTATATGAAAAACTACGAGAGGTTTGTGAAAATCATGCAGGCTCTAAAAGCAACCATCCATTTCAATGGGAAACTCTCGCTGACTTCACGATAGACAATCTGGCTGCGTTAGAAATCTATGCAAAGGCTTTAGAAATTGCTGAAAATTTAGATTTGAAACAATATTCCGCATCAATCCAGCTCGCCATGGCAGAACGTTACCTTCAGCTGGGAAATGTTGAGCATGCATTTAAATTTGCAAGCTCCGCTAATGAAACTGCTAAGAGTACGAATGATCTAGACCTTCGCAGAGAAATAAGCGAGCTTCTTCTTGAGGTTTGCGGAAACATGTAACAAGCGGCTCAAACCGACCTCCACTGCGTTGCTCGTTTTGCGCTTTTTCGCTACGCTAGCGCAAAACAAGCAACTCCGTTCCGGCGGCTTAGCCGGGCGTTATGTTTCACTATGAATGAGCTACTTACATACCTCGAAAAATGGAAGAATTCCAAATCTAAAATATTTGGGGCTGAAGGCTACGCCGTTTCTATCACAGAAGAACTAGGTGATTCCGTTAAAGCTCGTTATATCGAAATAGATGGAAATGGATTACTTGCTAGAGCAACTCTGTGGGAGAGTGGGAATCTAGTACTCGAGGCTTTGGAGGTCGAAACAGAAGCGCAAGTGCTCCAAAAAGCTTTTGAAACTCCCGAGCTTTGGCAGCTCGATGACAAATTAAACTGGTGGCTCAGCGAGGTAGCAACCTATGAGCCCTAAAAACATAACAAGCAAAGGCAGCATCGCCCTGCGGGCTGGACGCGCTAACGCGCGCCGCTGCTTTGGGCGTTATGTTTCTTCCGCAGTTCACTAGATTTTTTTAGAAAAGGATTTGAAGTACATGAAGTTCATCAGGTTTACAACGCTCATATTGGTCGTTGCCATTATCATAGCAGTACTGTCATACGAGAAACTTATCTCAAATATATTACTACCGCAGTATATTGACTGGGCATATGAAACTGATAAAAAAGGTTTGGAGTCTGGAATACCTCTTAATGCACAAGAATTGTCTTTAGCAGAAGAAATAGGAATTCAAAACCCAAAAAAAATAAGGATTGTGTATGTGGATGAAGTTCCGTTCCCATACGAAAACTTTGCGCTGAAAACACTAGGTGAAGCACTCGGATTTATTGGTGAAGGCGTTATCAACAATGCTCAAGTATTCGGATACTCAATTTATGTTCGCAATGGTTATGAATTAAATAGGCCAAAGCTAGCCCATGAATTGGTTCATGTACTTCAAATTGAACGAAGCAATCTCAGCCATATAATAACTCAGCACTTCTCGGAATTAGCAGAATATGGGTACGACAAAGCACCTTTAGAGGTCGAAGCGTTTAAAGCGAATAAAGAATATGCGGCCGATTGGTAACTATGCTTTTAGTAGAAAAACATAACAATCGCCATCAAAAGCGCGCCCGTTGGGCGCTCGACTCGCAACACGTTGCTCGCGTTTGTGGCGTGGAGATAAATTGAAAACCTCAAGAATTGTCAAATACACTTTGATCATGTTCGTACTACTTACGGCATTAAGTACATTTACGAGCACGGTAATTGGGGTTGAGAATTTAGCTGCACTTTCGTTTGGCGAGTATTTTACGTATCAGTTACTACCGTCATCTATTTTAGCAATTTCCATATACGCATTAATGGCGAAGCTAGATTCGGTTAAAGCATGGAGCTATGCAACCATTGTGTTTATTTTTAACTTTATCTTGGAGTGGCTCATCCTATCGCTGTTGATGCAAGAATTATATATTCCTCCAACTTGGTTCATAGAACTTCCTCTGTCAGTGTTGTCGGCCATTACCGGAACTTTAATTGGAGGAAATTGGGGTCAAAAACGTGCAGCTGCCACATAACAAGCGCCTTAAACATTGCGGCCTGTGGCCGCTGGACTCGCAACAAGTTGCTCGCCGTTTAGGCGATAGTTATCTCCTTAGAAATTTTAATCCGAAACTGAAGAGTTAGAGCAAAGGGTCTATGTTGCTTTTGTCCCTTTTCATTTAAGGACGGCTTACTGACCGCCCTTCAGCATCCTTTTCAACCGTTTGAGAAGTTCGAAGAATCCCCCTAGCCAGTATGGTAAGGGGAAAGGCTTTGCAGGGCCAGAGAGCTTAGCGGTTAGCCGAACGCCATAAAGGCGGAAGGCTATGCCGCCCTGAATATACTGAATATCCTGTAGATACTGCCAAAATCAGGCCGTTGTGGCACATAACCGAGCCACTGTGGCACATTGTTGGGCCGTTGTGACACGCTATCGGGCCGTTGTGGCACATTTTCCTTAGCAAAGTTAATCCAATCAGGCCGCTGTAGCACGCATTATCCGAATTGCAGTTTCGCATAACTCAATGCCCACCATCTTTAAACCCTCTCTATCTTCCTTCAACCGTCGTCGGCCATTGCGCAGATCCATGCTTGTAATATTCTGTCCATACACAGCTCGCAGTAGAGTGTCAGTGTACCAGCCACCACTTGGATGGTTTTGATGGGTTAACACATGACGAGCCACAGCTTGACTAACTCCATGTTGAAGTCGTGCTATAGGTCTAGGTGAGTAGTATAGATTGAGGTCTCGCTCTAGGAGCATTACTAGAGCAATGCCTAGTCTTACTCGCCAGAGGTGACGCTCACCTCTGGTAAGTGGGTTGTAGCGCGTTTTAGGTGAAGGGATCACGTGATCGATCAGCCCACCAATAATCCGATCTCCTGACAGCTCAAGCTCTGGCGTGACAATTTCAACTGTTGCGCTTCGGAGGTCTTTTAACAACGACTGTAGACGAGACAAACTGTAGTTATGGTCAGACAAAATTCGACGAACTTTGGCTGGATCAACCAATAACTCAATACCACCATCAGAAATCTCTCTTTTACGCTCTGCGGTGTACATTATTGCCTCAACCACATCAGCATGTCGTTGCCCTAAGCGGCCATTGACGCGACAGCGACCGAAAGATGTCGTAATCCAATCGCCTTGCATTTCCCTTGGGCGTAACGACGGCTGATATAACATGACTCGCGCTTGTAATACTGTGCTGGTAGGCACGACTTCATTACCAGTCATTCTCGCCTCCCACAACTTTGCTTAACCGTGGCTTTCCATATTTCTCCCTCATCGTCGATTTTGAAGAGCTCCCATACGAAAGCTGCGCTGGTTGTAGCACACCTCCAGGACCCCTTTGGAACCATCGATCTTCTATCGGTGCGGAGTAATTGATCTTTGGGAATGACAGTCGTACAAAGTTACGGCGGCAATTTTCATCGATGTTGAATTGTTTAGCCTGATCTAGAGTCATTCCGATCAAATTCGCCTGAAATCGAGCGTTGTCAGTCAGAACTGAGCTTCCCCTACTGGCTTGCTGGGCATCACCACCATTGAGCGCTCCGGCTTTGCTCGTGTGGTGAAGGAATAGCACTGTTGTTGAGTTCTCAAGGCAAAGCTGCTCCATGTAGGCTAGCAGTCCAGCCATGTGACCGCCGTCATTCTCGTCCAGTTTGTGAAAGCGCCGCAACGTATCAACGATGACTAGCCGTGCATCACGAGTGACGCTGGCAAGCCAGCGCCGCCATTCTATCGTCATCACATCCACGCCACGGCCAACAAGGGGAGCAACATGTAGATTAGTGAATACTGTTTCCTTCTCTATTTGTTTAAGGCGTTCACCGATGGAATAAAAGCGCCGATTAAGCACATCGGATGGATCTTCACCTGTGAGGAATATAACGCGGCCTACATTTCGCTGCCATGCTGTGTCCATGCCTGTGAAATTAAGCATATCAGGGCCACCAGATACTGTGATGGCTGCTTGTAACGCAAGCATCGTTTTCCCTGTCGAACCAGGTGATACAAGTGCTCCCACGGTTCCTGATTTGAAACCTGGTAACACAAAATCAAGGGGAGCTGGCTCATGTTCTACAGCGTGTCGCAAATCGAGCCACGAAAAATTCTCCATGAACTCGCTCATGCAATACCTCCAGCTATGCCATATTGGGTAGCAAGTATCGTATTGCGGCGATTAATTTCAGCTTCTACTGCTGGATTTACAGCGGTTGGAAGCAGTTTGGAAAAATGAGCAATGGCCAGGCACACATAGGCCTTATGGGTTATTGAGCCGCTTGCAGCCGCCACATCGATCATTTGTGAAAATGGTTCCGACAATACAATCTTGCGGAAATAAGAAGGGTGAATTTGTACGTTCATAACAAACCTCAACGAATAAAAAGTTGAGGCACTGCGATCGCGGCTGTTGATAGCACTCCGCCCCATTCGCGCCTGATTCACGGGGGGTTATGGCGATACGCTTTAACCATGTAGGTCTGAACCTACAAGGCCGCTCATGCTAACCATGAACTCACAGCGGAACTTTCAAGTTTGAAAGTTTTCTGCTAACCGAAGATTAGTATGCTGTTTGTTTGAGGAGGCCAGCTACCTCTCGTTACTAAAAGCTTGCTATCAATATTGAAGTAAAAATCTTGCTGGCGATTTTGATTATGTCTAGTCCGAACAAACTCATTATCACTGCGCTAGCGATGAGCATTTCAATCTTAGAAATTTGTTGGTACATAACCGAGCTCCTTAAAATAACGATTGTTGATGATTCAACCTAGGTAATGTTGCAATGTGACCAATTCGATGATCTGTTTGTGGCCGCTCCCAATTAGTTTTACCGCACGCAGGGCAGCGGCAGCTAACAACTTTATCTCTCAATCCCGGTCCACTGAAGACTTCATTTTTACAATGTACACATTCAGCAAAAAAAGCCTCTCCTGTATTTATTTCCTCACAGGCTTTATAGAAGCCTGAAATATCAAAATCTTTTTTACTTTTTAGCCATGTATATGCTTCAAGAACTGATTCTAGATGAGTTAGTTTCTCGCGCAATTCACAATAAATTTGTGTTGCAGATGAATAGATAATCCAGTCTGTCTTTGCCAAAATATTTTGTCCATACGTTGCACACCGACGCTCACGAATGGAAAGGTCCTCTCTTATTTTTCTGACTTGTTTATAGCTGAAGGAAGTTTCCTTCTGAACTATTGAATTCGAAAAACCAATCTTGACCAAATAGTAACCAAACGCCCATCTATTAAGGTGATGGTTATCTGGCAGGAACGGTAGTGGTTTGAATACATTGGAACGCATAAAGCCCCCTGTTCAAAGTTTAAAACAATGAACAAGCGAGACCCCATGCCTTACTTGGTGTCCCAAACACAAATCATGAATGGGCTATTTGATGTGCGAAGGAATAAATCCTTACTCGAATGAAAATGCTGTTTAAAGGCCAGCTACCTTTATTCAAAGAATATCAGTTTAAAGGGAGTTGTCAACAACCCCAAAACCAAAATTGGTCAATAATTTCATTTAGTTAAGTTTGTTACGTCAGAACAAATTTCAATTACTGTAATTATCATAATTACGATAATACCGTAATTACGATAACCCTAAACCCTTTTCCATTTTGTCCAAAAAGGGCAATTTGGCGTACCAAAATATCTGGTGATCGCATTCAAAATTCTCCCTGCGATAAACGCATTTATTATTCAATGGAGAGACAAGCAATGCAAAAATTAAAACTTATCACTATCACCTCAGTTGTTACTTTATCCTCAGTTGGTGCATTTGCCGGTACAGGTACTGGAACAGCAGAAATCGCAGCAACACCGCCAGCTCTTTCAATAGTCGAGATTCAGCCATACAAAATGACGCTAGAACGAAAGGCAGGAGCATCACCTACAAGTGGCTTCTCATTAAAAAGCTGGTCAACTCACCTGGCACAAAACCCAGAGGACACAGCGCAACCAGGGTGTTTAAAAGTACAAGGGGATATAGCGAAGAACGTTGGCATTACAATTACTAACCTGTCAAATCCTACTGCGCCTGGAGGAGCAACGTTGAGCTTCTCAGGAACACCAAAGGTTAATCTAACCACTTCAACTGTTGATTGCGCGGACGCCATATCTAAAACAAGCGCTGGCGTTGGTATAAACGCAGCACCAGTTTCAGCAACCACTTCCTCCTCGGGCGAGCTTTATATCGCCTGGTCGTATCGCCAACCTGCCACAGCCTCATCAGGATTCATGCAGCTCAGTGCATGGGAAGAAGGGATCTTTTCTGGAACGGTCGATATCACCGTCGATTACCAATAATTCAATAGTGTCAGGGCCAGCAAAACGTTGGCCCTGACCATTGCCATTCACAGAGGTCCCAATGAAGTCCCTTATTAATTCAGGTTTGATGGCAGCAATCGTAGCGCTTCTATCTCTATCTAGACCAGCATCAGCCTTCCAACTCAAGATCCACGAAGTGGATATCGTTCACAAAGCGGTTGCTGAAATCCCAGTATCAAATACCCTAAATTCGCCAATAATAGTGAAAATCACTCCACCAGATGGGGTACAAATATTTCCAAGACGCTTCCAACTTCTCCCAGGAGAGCGGCAAGTAGTAAAAGCCCGTGAGAGTGATGGGAAAGTATTGACGCCAGACGCCAAGATGGCATTTTCATATGCAGTAATAGGCGAAGGAAAACAAGGTGTTCACTCAAGAATTACACTAAGAATACCTGTCAGAGGGGAGTCTGAGTGATGAAGCAAAAACTTTCACATGTGAAAGTTTTTGTGCCCTCTATCTTGGCCGCAGCTTTCACACTTACAGCCTCACCAACACGTGCGGATGACTACCTGATGGAGTTTGTCATGAACGGACAAAACAAGGGGGAATACCTTGTTTCTCGTGGAGTAGATAGCACCACGGCTGAGCCAGGGCTATGGCAAGCTGCTGGTGTAAACACAACAGCATCACTTCCCTTGGAAAGGTTAAACAATCTTGGTCATGTCAAAATTGTTTGGTCAGAACAAACCATCTACTTTTACCCACGTCATAACACAACCAAACCCAAAGTAGTCAAACCAGAGGTTGCAATTGAACCAACTGTATCTAATTTGGATGTAAAATCCATTGACTACTTTCTCACCTATCAAAACAAAGGTGATATTTCAGGTAACGTCACGGGAACAGGACGCGTCGCAGATCTCGATGTTGATGTTAGAGCGGGGATAGGAGGACAAGAGTCATATTTCTCATCACAATGGCATAGTGAAGACAATCGCTATATAAAAGACGTTGAGCTGGGACGAGTGCAGCGATATGGATTGGATGGCTTTGCCGTAACAAACGAGAACTATTTGTCTACAGGTTCATTTTCTAGTGACCAGATAGAGTTGTACTGGCCTGTTGGAACAAGGGTAGATGTATACCGTGACGGAACCTATCTAGAATCTCTGGTTCTGGATAGTGAGCCGTTTTCTTACAAAATTGAGCTGGATTACAGCACTAATCTATATAAATTTGACGCTGTATTGCCCGATGGCACAACGGACACCAAAACAGTAGAAAGAGCCATTTCGGGACGACTTGCGCCAGTAGGAGGTCTAAACTACCAGGTAGCTATAGGCAAGTCTCCAATCTCAAATGAAAGCAAACTAATTGGACACTTGGCCTATGGATTGACTAACGAATTGTCGCTTTTCGCTGGTCAGGATGAACAGGAAAGACAGTATTTTTCCACTTTATATTCAATCGATGACTTTTCATTTGAGCCTGCTTGGTATGGCAGTAGTGGATACGCTCTGAACGGCTCTTGGCAGGATGACAATCTTTCGATCTTTGGACAACTAAGTGATTTAGACAACTATCAATTACGCTCTATTAGTGTTTCATCACGCTCTCTGTTTCAACCAAATATTCAGTACTCTTCCCGCACGCACGGCGGATTTGAAACTCAGGAAACGACGCTACGCACGTATCACAGTACTCGCATTGAGACACTGAATACTTCAATTTCTTTATCTCCATACTATTCCAATCGTTTAACCGGTGGCGTCAGATCCAATATCTTTGGAGGGCGAATGCTTGCTAACATGCCGGAAGGTTGGCAGGTTTTGGCGTCCTATGAGCATGAAAGTAAAGAGCTTGATGGTATTGAAGATATAGAACATTTCAATGGAGAGGTATCAAAACGATTTAACCTAGGACGGCTAACTTATCGCTACACGGCAAGCAATTTTGGTCATGGATGGGAAGGCCAGCAACAAAGCCTACGTGCTGATCTTTGGAACTGGAAATTTGCAACTGTATCAGCTTCGTTCAACCACTCGTCTAATAGCGGTAACAACATTACTTTATCAGTCAGTGGTAGCTTTGGCCGAACTGGATTATCAAGAACTCCTCAGCGCAGTCAAGCTCAGTTGGAACTATCAACCTGCAAAGATTTAAACCTTAACGGAATCTGTGAACCAACTGAGCCCGAAGTTGAAGGTATCACTGCAACAGTGGCAGAAAGAGAAGTTGTAACACCAGCCATCGTTGATTCACTCACACCTTATCAAAGTTACACCATTCAGGTAGGTAGCGGCTTCAACTTGTCCCCTCGTTACAAAGCTGTGGAATCAACAAGGTTAATTAGAGGCGGAGTAAATAGGTTGCGTTTACCGTTAACTGAAATTAGTGAAGTTGAAGGCCAGCTTGAACGAGATAGAATTAGAGTGGCTCTAATTGACACAGAAACGGAAGATGTTCTGGCGGAACAAACCACTGAATTTGGGGGATGGTATCTGTTTTATGCTCCATCTGGGCGCAAGGTCAAAGTTGTGGAACAACCTGAATCAAAACCGGCTAAAAACTTTCACATGTGAAAGTTACCATCCGCTAGCTGATACAAAATACCCAACACATAAAACACGCCTACGTGCCCGCAGCGTCACCATCAATTCAATAAAAATGCGTTTCACTCTACGCAACTGTAGAAGAGTATTAAAGTATCATACTGATATGGCGGTTTTAGTTGGATGCTAGCCGTCAGCTTTGTTTCTAAGCTGCCCCAAAAAAAGTTACGAGTCATTAAAGATGGGGATTAAACGGATGAAATTTTCATTAGATGAAATAATAACCCAAAAAGGGATAACCTAACCTCTTCTTGGATGTACTAGGTATGAGAGATAGCTCGAAGAATAAAGGTAAAAGTACAAGATCGAAAAAGGCTCCTAAAAGGAGCCCTTCGAAAAATATCTCGCTAACGGGGTCTAAGACCAACCAGCTTCACACTGTACCGCGCTTTCAATCTAGTGACGTTTCCGTCGATAAATGGATTCTAGCTAATCACAGCTCCATGTCAAGTAGTTTGTTGACTGTCGGAAGCATAGGTATACTCTATCATCATCACCGCGGAACACTTATATGCCTGTAGCATCAATAATTAAAACACTATCAATCCCTCGACTATCTACTTACAAAAAACCAAACTTATGCGATGCAAGCGATGAACAAAGTTTAGGACTCTACGTGTGGAACAAACAGCTATCTGGTCTTTTTTATCCTGTGCTTCAAGTATTAGAAGTCTCTTTGCGCAATGCTATCAATAATGCTTACATCGAATACAATGAGAACTCAATCAAAGCAAATTTTCCAGAACCAGATTGGATCACAGAGATAACCAAGATAGACCCATTTTGGTTTCGAAGTTCTTATACACTTCAAAATAATCGCCCAGCATTTCAACAGATAAAGAAAGCAGAGGCTGATTTGAATAGAGAGGGGAAAGCTATTACCCCTGATAACCTAATTGCAAAACTAACGTTTGGTTTTTGGGTACACTTAACAGACAGAAATCATCGTTCAAGCCAAGCTCCTGCTAATCCACCGATTATCGAGCTTTGGCCGAAACTGAACAGTTTAGTTTTTCCATACGCTAAGGACTTAAATGGTACTCCTTTGAGTATTAACCATATCAGCGCAAATTTATTTCAAATCAATATACTTAGAAATCGTATCGCACATCATGAACCAATTTGGAATGCAACAGATTTATTCGATTCCGACGATAGTATAAATACTGTTCTAGCCCATTACGAACTGTGCTTAAAAATCATTCGTTGGATCAACCCCAACAACTTAAAGTTGTTGTCTGTCATAGAGAACGACAAACTGATGGGGATAGCCTGCTCTCAACATACGCTATGGCGAAGTAAAATGTTAGCATCGGGACTTCCTTCTGTCCCAGACATTATTGAATGGAAAGAAAGGCATGAAATAAACACCAGACGCCAGGGAGAAGTCGTTAAGGTGGAGCCCAGCTATGCGATTATACTATGCAAAAAAACACATCAGGTATTCTACACAAACCAAGGAATGCAGAAGAGACGGAAAGCTTGGCCTTTGCCAGTTGGTATTGATGTTACTTTCATTCCCAAACCCGCCACAGCTCAAGGCAATCATCCCAATGCGACTCAAGTAAAACAATAAACTCAATCAATTATCATCACATCAACAAGGCTACTTGGATTAGCCTTGTTGAACTATGCACTTTTATTCAACAAACACACATAAGGGATATGTCAATGGAGTCAGATCTTGTTTTACTTGATGAAATTGATGAAAATCTCGACACCTAACTCAGTTAATTTGTCACTAAATTAGCTAAACAAATAACTCACATTGTCCCAGAAACGTGTTTCATCGGATGGTTGTTGGAAAGTAAAAAAGTATCATACTAAAAAGGCTGCTATCACTTCGATACCCTGAATTTTCTAAAACATTTGCCCCTTTATGAGTTACAACCTAAAGTTCAAACACTGATGTTCAGGTAACTTTGATATACAAAAGTAATGAACTGTAAGAAGCAAGACCTGCCACCGAACTTCCCTTTACGGGGCTTAGTAATGTTATGTGAGCAATAACAACCGCGCAAAGATCAGTGAGTAAATTTTTCAACTTCTTCGGATGAGAGGACGCTGCCAAGTAAGAACGTCTGATCTTGTTTGGCAATAGTGTCTTGTTCGTCTTTGAGACTTGGGTTCACTTCTGATTCAAGCGCGAAGGAAGATCGATCGAATTTCCGTTCGGAGAATTTCATGGATGCAAAGCGGTTCTCTGCCAAGCCATTTACGGCTAGCAAATCGAATAAAACCGTACCCTCGAACTGTAAGTTATCGAGTTCTACGGTTAGCTGTTTTAACTGACGCAAAGGGTGGAAGTCTGCGGTAGCAGTAACCACAGAAATTTCACCTATAATGCGTATCTTCTTGATCATAATTGTCATGTTCTAGCGGTATACAAATTATCAATGGCATTGTAAGCATCGTTTGAAAGACTAATCGCCATCTCCAAATTTGATATTAAACGGCTACCGCCATCGAACTCCTCCATATGGAATAAGGTATGCCGATGTTTCCTATAAAAACTATAGCCGACATTGAAGGCGCTTTCCATTGCAGCATTACCGATTTGAGCGCTGAAAGCTGGCTTAATTGTACACTGTCCACTTTTTGTGTCGACGTTAAAAAAATCACCAAAACCATGTTCAGCGTCAGCAACAGACATACCATAGCTGTCAAGAAGTTGCTTCAACACTCCTTCTAACGCCCTGAGATCTGGGTACAGCAGAAGGCAATAATCGGGGAGCTGAGGCGATGCAAGTTTTACACAGCAACTCGAAATCAACAACTTTTTTACCTGCGCAGGCAATTGTTCGTAACTATTCACAAAAAATCGCTTTAGGTGATCTTCTGCCATTTCAGTCCGAACTATCTCTGCACTATTATCGTCCTTTTTGTAGAGAACTTGAGCAAGCGCTTTAAGATCTAACAGACCGGTCAGCATGAAAATAACTCGCCGATAGCAAGATAGGGGCTTCCCCTGTATTTGCATATTTCTCGTGGTTCTATGACTCGTTAATTTAAGTTGGTCTTGGTGCGCAATGCTTTTAAGCGTGATTTGCTTGCACGCAGGCTCATCACGATTGATTTCTATTTTAAACTCACCCGAATCATTTATGAAAGCAATTACTGAATCGAAATCTTCTGCCCTGATTCCGTCAATAGACAGATTTACAGATTCAAATTCGGCTGGATTGATAGTTGCTTTCAAGTAATCAGCAAAATGTTCACCTAGTTCCTGATTGCTGCCAATTCTGTGGCTAATGGTTGTCGTACCATCTTGGTTCAGGTAAAGGTCTACCATAGCGAACTTCGATCCAGCAGAACCGAATTTATAACGCTTTCCTTTTCCGACTATTGTTGGCTCGCCGTCTTGTACCATATTGTTGCATTCTAAAAACTTGGCAACGTGAGCATCAATTGCATCTCTATCGAGATTTAGATTTTTGTAGTCGGACATTAATCACTCCCTGTGAGCGTAGCTAAGCTCAAATGTAAGCATATTATATGAAAGCGACACAATAGTAAAAAACCAGAAACCTTGCAGCTACGTGGTTAATATGCTGGCCACCAGGACTTGAATCAGGGAGCTGAAGATTATGAGTCGAAAATTAAGAATAATGAACAGACTGAGTTTTTCGACCTCATTTGCCATACTTCATATAACGCAAATAGTCAGAGTGCTTTGTGGGCCGTAACTAGGAAATGTCCCAAAATGAGTACAACAGCATGATACTTTAATGCTCAGTTGTAGCTCGATTTAGACCAGCTAGTAGCAATCAGTATGAATCTATATTTCTGGTCACGTTTAATCTAAAACGGTACAAACAGGGCTACTCGACTGTTTAGTATGAAACTTTATTCCTCTCCCACAGTTTATTTTCCTTCAGTTGAATCATGCTGAGGCAGATAAACTTTCACATGTGAAAATTTTTGCATCCACTTCGTCGTCAGCCGCCTGCTTGCTCGTTAGCGGCTGACGAGTCATCCTTTTCATCAATATCCTTTAGAATTTCCGCAGCCTTCTCATTTGCTTGCAAAACCACCCCTAGTTTTTCCTGCTCCAGAATCTGCTCTAACGTTCTTGCCATAATGCCCTCCTTCCAAGTCCAAGCTATTATAAACAATAGATGTTAAATAACGAGAGGGATGAGCAATGACGCCGTTAATATGGGGATTACTGGGATTGTTCGTTTTCTTCACAGTGGTGACTTTCGGAAGCTTGTATCTTTACAATAAGCGGGATAAGCAGTAACACCTATTCGCCACTTAAATAACTCTCTATGTGTCCATATTGGGCAGTTTGAGAGGTCACAACTTAAAGAAATAAATGAAAAAATAGTCGCAAATATATTGGAGCTAAAGAATTTATAATTCTTTGCTCAAGCATTATGGATAACTAATATGGCGACCATTTTAAACGAAATGCTAACAGAGCAACAATTAATAGAGCTAACCGGCTATACGAAAGCAAGCGCCCAAATCAAGCAACTAAAGTTACAAGGAATACATTATCATTTACGTAGTGACGGTAAGCCTGTAGTGACATGGACGGCGGTAAACTACCCATTTACACATCGAGCGGTAGCAAATGACAATGTTCCTAATTTTGGAGCAATAAGCAATGGCTAAACGCAAACCAGAAGATGCATGGATGCCAAAAGGTGTATACCTGCATAAAGTTCGCGGTAAGGCTACCAGCTACATCATGAAAAACAGCAAGCGCACAATTACCTTGTGCTCGGCATCTTCAACACGTGCAGAAGTTTGGACTGCATACGAAGCAGCTATTGAAAAATCACTGACCAAGTACACATTCAAACGCATGGCTGACGAATACCAGGCATCTGCAACATTCAAAGAACTAGCACCTCGCTCGCAAAGGGATAGAGAACGAGAACTAGCTATGTTTAATAAAGTCTTTGGCGAAATGGAACCAGACACAATTAAGCCACACCACATTCGTCGATACATGGATATTAGAGGGAACACAAGTCGTACTCAGGCAAATCACGAATTATCAGCATGTAGTGTAGTCTTCGGCTGGGGATACGAGCGTGGTCATTGCAAAGAAAACCCTGCTAAAGGCGTTAAGAAGTTTAAGAATAAATCTCGTGATCGGTACATCACTGACTATGAGTTTAACGCACTGCTTGAGTGCTGCGAACAGCGGCTAAAAATTGCTTGTGAGATCAGTTATCTATGTGCTGCGCGACAAGCCGATGTGTTATCACTGAAGTGGTCACAAGTGATGGATGAAGGGATTTTTATTCAGCAGGGTAAAACTGGCAAGAAACAGATCAAGGCTTGGTCGCCACGCTTGCATGAACTCATTAATGAAGCGAAAACATTACGCAAAGGTATTGCCAGCGTCTTTGTAATCAACAAAACAGGTGGAGGCAGGTTAACAGCAAATGGTCTGCGCAGCAGTTGGCGCAGAGCGATAGACAAACTAGCATTACAATATCCAGACATTGAACGAACGTTCACATTTCACGACATCAAAGCGAAAGGCATCTCTGACTTTGAGGGAAACATTCACGACAAGCAGCAATTTAGTGGGCATAAAACCGTTGGCCAAGTGAACGTTTATGACCGCAGAACTGAGATAGTGCCAACGATCGGCAGTATTAAGAAGTGAATCGTTATTCAAAAAGCTGATTAGACATTTCTAACAACTTTTCTAACAAAATAAAACGGCTCGCATATTTCTATGCAAGCCGTTGTTTTATTTGGCAGGGGTGGCAGGACTCGAACCCGCAACCATCGGTTTTGGAGACCGCTGTTCTACCAATTGGAACTACACCCCTGTTGACGTGGGGCATTATGCTAAAAGCACTCTCAAAGGTAAAGGACTTTTTATGACAAACTTAATTAACTGAGGAATTTTCAAACAAGTTTGCCATCTACTGTTGATTTAATTGGCATAAAGCTGAAAAAGTCGTCATGTAAGCTCAGTGCAGAGCGTTAAAAAACCGTTGGCAACGGCGTAAACGGTGAAACCTGATGCTCTGTCTATGGCCCAGAAACTCACAAAAGAGTCGTCAAAACGACTTAAAGGATAAATTTAAGCGCAGTACATCCCATACACTAGCGACTAAATTCCCTCGCTAATGGTTAATCATCAAGGGTTGAGATAAAAATCCGCCGCAAATCATTGTCCCAAAGCTGGATAATTTTGCGGGTCTTATCCTTATTCCAAAAACACTTACCAAACAGGATAAGCCCTGCGCCCTCTAAATCCCGCTTATCTTCGATATTAAAGCGCTTAAACAGTTTGGTTTTGACGGCCTCAATTGGAATGCCGATGTCTTTACTGTCGGCAGGATTGAGCCAAGATAACGTCGGGTCGCTGTGGGAGATAGTGCCCCAGTACATATGGGGTTTGTTATCCGTCGGATCCGCATCGGCAAAATTCACAAACAAATTCTTCGCACGCCAGCGGTACTTACGCTCATCATCGGTGTAAACCCAAAGATCCGAAGTCGCCAGATCGGAGCCTCGCAGCAGGCTATGGAGTAACTTTTCTAGCCCTTGGCTCGGAGTACGCTTTGCCGTGATGGCTATTTCTGGCTTATCGGCCGCTACCTGATAGTCAGCTTTTGGCTCCTGTACTGACTCTAATTGCTCGGTATCATTTTCAATTTCACTTTTGGCCACAACCTCTTGCTCTTGGGGAGCGTTGATTTTGTGCGCTGAGTTAGATGGTCTCTTATTACTGGGATTAAGCGAAAAATCGATTACCAAAGCATCGGCGTCGAGCAATTGTTGCTGCACTTCGAGGGCATCTTGTTCTTCACGGGACTTTTGCGCCGACGGATTAAATTCGATGCAATCTAACTCATGGTAACGGGAGCCAAAACAGGCGGCCTTACCATCCTTAGATGCTTTACGAAAATAGGCTTTGCCGTAGCAGGCGGGGCAATATAAATGCTGGCGCAAACGCTCAATATCAGCCTCGGGTAACTGCTGAAACTTGAACACACTGTAGGTGACACCAGCCTGAGCATGAGGATTGAATCGTAATGGTGACGAAGCCGGCTCTGCCGCAGCCTCGGTTGTGAGTACACAAATCGCATCCAACATCTCTTGCTCCCTAATCCTTATCTTCGCGACCTTATCTCAAGTCTTAAGCTGGATGAAAATAGCGCGCGAGTCGTGCTGCTAAACTCGGCGGCAATAAGGGTTTATTAGCGAC
This sequence comes from Shewanella sp. DNRA4, assembly GCF_012843185.1. Lineage (NCBI taxonomy): Bacteria > Pseudomonadati > Pseudomonadota > Gammaproteobacteria > Alteromonadales > Shewanellaceae > Shewanella > Shewanella sp. DNRA4. Next base: position 264,126 of record NZ_JABAIP010000005.1, on the reverse strand, counting down.
TGTCGTTTTGCCATAAAAACCTTGCAGCTTGTCGATTAACTGCCAAAAACATTGGTTCGCTGCCAATGCATCGAGGGCGGCGTACTGAACTTGCGCTTGAGATAAAGGCACCTGTTGCCAATTCGAGAGAGTCATTTTTTTAGGTTTATCGATGCGTTTATGCAGTAATGCCGCCACCAATTGCCGCGTGCCCATCTCCTTCCCAGCCCCGAGCTGCGCCATCGCCCAATTCAAATCGAGTCGAGGGGAGACCTGAATATCCCAATCCCGTTTCAGTGCTTGGCCATCGCCCCTTAATCCAATCCCCACTTTGAGGATCTGCTCATTTTCGAGCAAAGGTTTAAGCTCAGCGAGCCTCTCACCCAATACCGCCTGTTGAAATAAATAACAGGTATCGGAGGTCGCCAATTGCACTAAGCTCAAGGGATGTTGAACACCCGGCTCAAAGCTTGCCCGCGTTTCGGTATCAAACCCCAGCACGGATTCACTGCTAAGTTGTTGTAAGGCGGCGGTAAGCTTATCAGACGAAACTAACTCGACCCGCACATCCACCAGCGACAGTGGGGTAAGATTAGCCAGCTCGGCATCTGTTAAGCGCGTGGTTAAGGCAAGCTTTTGTTGAAACCATGCAAACTTGAGTTGCGAATCGCCTGCCGATAAATCCCCCGCTTGGAGCTCGGTTAACTCCGCCAGATAGTTGCTGCCCGCCGCATCCATCGCCGCCAGCAGTTTGTCGGTATGTTCGCCTAATTCCTCACGCAGCCAAGCCAACTTATTGGGGGAAAGGCAATAACGCATTAATTGCATAATTCGTCCTTGGGCGCTGAAAGAATCGCGACGAGCATCTTTGCACTCGCACAGCTCGGATTAGCTGACGCTATAATCGCCAGCAATAAAAGGATGAAAACGGATCAGCTACGCAGCTTTTGGAATCCGGTCATCACCAATACCGCTAGGGCGCCCGCCGCAATACCAAAGAGCGCATTAAGCACACTCGGCGTCAGTAAACCAAGCATGGGGCCGACTAGGGCAAAGGTTTCCACAAATTGCTCGGCATGGTGAATTTGCTCGCCGACCCAATGTAAACCATGGGTCAGAATGCCGCCCCCCACCATAAACATGGCGGCGGTCCCGATAATGGTTAGGCTCTTCATCAACACGGGCGCCGCGCTCAGTAAGCCAAACCCCAACTTACGATTAAAGCGAGTGAAGCCCGACTCACCCTGACGCTGGCTAAGGTACAGACCCGCATCGTCCATTTTGACAATCGCTGCCACCAAACCATAAACGCCTATGGTCATCACGATACCAATAATGGCGAGGGTAAAAAATTGCGTTGAGAGCGACTTATCCGCGACTATGCCTAAAGTGATGGCGATAATTTCTGCCGACAACACAAAGTCGGTGCGAATTGCGCCCTTCACTTTTTCCTTCTCATAGGCCGCTAGATCGCTTATCTCGGGTAAGTCAGATTCAGCCTGCTCCGCGTGTTTGTCTTTGCGGTGGCTATAGCTGTGGTGTAATTTCTCAAAGCCTTCAAAACATAAAAACAAGCCGCCGAACATCAATAAGGGGGTCACCGCCCAAGGAATAAAGGCGCTGATCAACATGGCTGCGGGCACTAAAATCAATTTATTGCGAAACGAGCCTAAGGCGACCGCCCAGACCACAGGTAATTCGCGGTCGGCACTCACGCCCGTGACTTGCTGGGCGTTTAAGGCCAAATCGTCCCCTAACACCCCAGCGGTTTTCTTGGCAGCGACCTTACTCATCACTGCCACATCATCCAAAATGGATGCAATATCGTCGAGTAAGGTTAATAAACTTGCCCCTGCCATACACACTCCCTTAAACCAATGTTTTATTTTGCCGATTCTGCTTTGGCAATAGTAACTTAGTTAGATTAAGCCCGCATAGAGTATTGTCTCTATCCAGATGTACTTTATCTTAAAGCACTTCCCTTTATACACAGATTAAATCAGTGCGGGCTGTAAGCAAGATCACAGCCATAGTGCAATAGCACCACACTATTTGGCGGAAAAGAGTATACTAAGCGCAGAATTTTTTACTCATTTGCCATTACAGGATGTCAACATGACTCAAGATGAAATGAAAAAAGCCGCAGGCTGGGCTGCACTCAAATACGTTGAGAAGGACAGCATTGTAGGTGTGGGCACAGGCTCAACCGTTAACCACTTTATCGATGCTTTGGCGACCATGAAGGCCGATATTGAAGGTGCGGTATCAAGCTCAGAAGCCTCTACCCAAAAGATGAAAGCCCTTGGCATCCCGGTTTATGACTTAAACAGCGTCGATAAATTATCCGTGTATGTCGATGGAGCCGATGAAATCAACGGCCATATGGACATGATCAAAGGCGGCGGCGCGGCATTAACCCGCGAGAAAATCGTTGCGGCTGTGGCTGAAAAGTTTATCTGTATCGTGGATAACACTAAACAAGTGGATATTTTGGGTGAATTCCCGCTGCCCGTTGAAGTGATCCCAATGGCGCGCTCTTACGTGGCCCGTGAACTGGTCAAACTCGGCGGCGACCCAGTGTACCGTGAAGGCGTTATCACGGATAACGGCAACGTGATCCTCGACGTTTATAATCTTAAGATCATCAATCCTAAGGAATTAGAAGAGAAGATCAACGCCATCGTTGGCGTAGTGACTAACGGTTTGTTCGCGAAACGCGGCGCCGATGTGTTACTGGTTGGCACCCCTGAAGGCGTGAAAACCTTTACCGCTTAAGGGCTGACTGAGTCGAAAGACCAAGACTCCCATGCGAGAAACAAAAATGCCGGTGCAACTGCACCGGCATTTTTTATGACCCTAAGGCCATTAAGCGATTACCACACTCGAGCCACTAAGCCCTTGAGGTAAAAACCTTCGGGGAAGGCGCTACCAATCGGGTGATCACTCGCCTGACTTAAACGCTCGATAAATTGGATCTCACGTTTGGCATCCAGTGCAGCATCGGCAACGATTTTTTGGAACAGATCCGCAGGCATTAATCCCGAGCAAGAGAAGGTCAACAGCACCCCGCCAGGATTTAATAATTGCAGCGCAATCATATTGATATCTTTATAACCGCGGCAGGCGCCGTTAAGCTGCGATTTGTTATCAGCAAACTTTGGTGGGTCGAGCACAATCACATCGAAGGTTTTACCTTCATCGCGGTACTGGCGTAGCAACTTGAACACATCGGCTTCGTTGTAATGCACATTGTCATCACTTAAGCCATTGACTCGCATATTCAAACGCGCAGTATCGAGGGCAAGGGCCGATACGTCCACGTTTTCAATACTGGCCGCGCCCGCTTTAGCGGCATAGAGGCCAAAGGTGCCGGTGTAGCAAAAGCAGTTTAGTACCGATTTGCCCTTCACAAAACGGGCGGCGATGGCACGGTTATCCCGCTGGTCAAGGTAAAAGCCAGTTTTATGGCCTTTAGTCACATCGACGGCAATTTTGATGCCGTTTTCTTCGATAATGACCGGCATCTCGGGTAGTGTGCCGTGGAGCAATCCCATGGTCGCAGCTAAACCTTCTTTTTTACGGGAATCGACATCCGAGCGCTCATAGATAGCACAATCAGGATAGAGTTCGGCAAGCACCTCGACAATTGTGTCACGCCAAACATCGGCGCCCATACTCAGTAATTGGCACACCAATACATTGGCATATTTATCAATGGTGATACCGGGTAAGCCATCTGACTCAGCGGCAATTAAACGGTAACCCGTTAAGCCTTGTTCACGGATCAAATCATCACGTCCAGCTTGAGCACGCAGGATGCGGCGCTTAAAAAACTCACGGTCAATTTCTTCTTCGCGATCGAATGTCCAAACTCGCACTTGGATTTGTGACTCGCCCGACCAAGCACCACGACCCAACCAATGGCCATCATGGGCAACCACATCTACGGTCTGCCCCGGTTCAGGCTTACCTTTAACGTTATGGATCCCATTGGAAAATACCCAAGGATGACGACGCTCAAGGGACTTTTCGCGACCGGGTTTAAGTTTGATTCTGATAGCCATAGTACCGCCTTTGATAATTGTACCGCCTGTGTGTTGTACCACCGTAATCAATAGTACCGTTCGAACACTAGGCGCCGCCCTCTAAAAATGGAAGCGGATAATATACCTAATAGGGTTCGAGTGCGAGCCATCTGTCCAAAACATCAGCTCTCCATTCCCATGGTCTGCGATCATACTCCAGTTTCGCGGGTAAAACCCTGGGCCGAGGGCGTGTTAACGCTTCAAGATGAGCTGTTGTTCTTGATGGCATCCTAGCCAGCTATTTTTACCTACTAACGCCGCAGCGCCAACTCTACCCATACCGGTGCATGGTCGGTACTGTAAGCATCGCGCTCATATTCGGGCCTGACTAAGTGTCTATCGCAGGTTTGATAATCCACCACCTGAGCCAAACTGCAACTATCACTGGCATCAAACTCATTGGAAAGCAAAATATAATCGAGTACCGAACCTTTAGGGCCGTAGTAATGGGTTGCAGCTCGATGCTCCCGAGAATGGACTAGGTTATCGGGCATATTCGCCGCAATAAATAACTCGTAAGCATCTTGCAGTCGATATTGGGCAAACACAGCCGAACGTGCAGTATCAGACAAATGCCCAAGTCCAGCGGCCTTGATATCGTTGCTGTGGAGATGCTCGCCTTGGAGCGTTAATGCATCCAACGCCCCCATGGACAAACTATCGTTAAAATCACCCATCAGGATCACCGGATATCTTATGCTTTGCCGCCGCGCGAGAATAGCATGGAACAACAATGCTGCCTCTGCGCCCCGCTGCATGGTCGATGCCCAGCGACCTAGGGCTTGCTCAGTTAATAACTTAGTCTCAGAGTGCAACGCAAGCGTAGGTGGCGCACTTAAGGTTAAGCCTAAGGGATGTGGCTCTAACGCAAGTCCCGGACGCTTAGATTTAAAATGCACCACATAGCAATCACAAGCGCCAATTTGCGGTATATCCACCGTCGCCCGCAGCACTTTACGACTAAAGGTAAATTGGCTCGATAACCCCATCGCTGCCACTAAATGTGCATCGGGTTCAATTGCATGCACCTCAAGGATAGGAAAGCGCGACGCTAGCGCAACCACAGGGCTTTGATAAATGTAATCACTGACCAAAGTGGCGCTATCAACTATGGCAAAATGTGTTAACCCTTGCTGCGTCGCAAGTTGTTTTAATGGCTCAGGGCTAAACACCTCCTGAAACCCGACAATATCCGGATGATATTGGTTTAAAAGCTCGCCAAACCACTGACACTTCTTTTGCCACTGGCCATGGCTATAGATATTTTCAAAATCGTAAAAGGCTAAAGGTGGTTCAATAAAATTAAATAGATTGATAGTCGCAATACGAATATTCGAGTGGCAGTTTTCAGCCGAAATGGACTGCTGTTGGGAAGCAAATGTCACAGGTGATTCCTCTTTAGCCAAACCGTTGTGCTAATTAAACTCGGTTATTAACTGATTGCGATAAATCGATTTTATCATTAAATACATCCATTAACTGGCGCAGAACAACAGCAATTAATAAATATCAAATCTTATAAAAATACAGTCCGACACCCTAAGGCAACCTGCTGAACACCAAAATGCAACACAGCAAAAACCTAAAACAAAAATTAACTCAAGAATAAAAGCAAAATTGAAACATAAACATAGGTAATTGCCTATTGGGTTGACTTTCATTGTCAGCGGTTTAGAATCTAGCCGATTTTACCATTAGGAGACCAACTGTGGGCACACACATAAGCGACAGTAACAGTAGATGCCCTGTCCAAAAGACAGGATTTAACGCCTAGCACTAGCCCGCAATATTTTGCTGCTACCTGCTAAGCAGGGTAGTAGCGTGACACATCTCACCCCACTCCCGTACATTCAATTTCAGACCTTAATATTAGCCAGTCATGCTAGCGTTAGCGCTCGCCTATTGGTTTTTCCGGCATTGAGCCGGAGAATAAGTGCTGCCTATTGAATACATCTTCACGCCTATTTTGCCCCAGTTGGCTCCCACACTCAGGGAGTTAAACCATGGCGTACACAAACAAGCCATTCACCTTTGCTTTTCAGTCTTGGGCATTTTTGGGGCTATGTATTAGCGTCGCAACAAATGCCTCTCAACTCGATGTGGATGATCCCAGCATCGCCGAACACTGCGAGTTACAGCTAGGTTGGCAACAGCCGAGATCCGATCACAGCGCAAAACAGATAAATGGCAGTGGCACCTGCAACCCAGGCCTGTGGGAATGGCACTTAGGCATTGAACAACAAAGCAATAATGCTATCAATGAGCAGCAAACCGAGCTGGGATTCAAATTGCCATTAAATGCAGACTATGCCCCTTGGCAAAGTGCGCTGGCTGTTAATTTGCAAAAAAATCATCAAGGCAGCCACCCTCTAACAACGCAAATTGTGGGGATTTTGGGATATGACTTGGCAGCTCAGAATTTACGCCTCTATAGCAACCTAGGTATCGATCAGTATGGCGCTCAATCGCCCCAGCTTATTGCAGGAGTTGCTATCGCCTTCGAATACGACACTGAGCAGCAATGGATAGCCGAATTTTATCGCCATGAGTCCCATGAACGAACCTACAAACTCGCATATCAATATTTACTTAAAAGACAGTTACAACTTCAACTAAGCCTAGGCAACAGCCTAAAAGGAAACACACAACAGCTGGGTGCTGACTTTACCTTTTTCTTTAATTAATAGATCGTTGGGAGAATGAACTATGAACATGAACAACAACCAAAAAAATACTAAGCAAATCGTCGTAGCTATCCAAAATATTTTAGAGCAGCGCGATACAGCAGGCATTACGGCTTTAGCGAAAGAGCGTCACCCCGCAGATATTGCCGCTGTAGTTGGTAGCTTTACTCAGCCACAGCAATTACGGTTTTTGCAACTTGCGCCCGCCAAAATTGCGGCGGATTTATTTCGTTATTTACGTGATGAATTACAAACAGAATTAGTGCAGCAGTTAGATAAAACCACGCTGTCATCGCTGTTGCTCACTATGGCAGCGGACGAGCGCGCCGATCTTTATAACCTGCTCGAACCTGAACAACAAAAACGATTATTGCCCGTGTTAGCGCAGGCTAAACGGGAAGATCTGCGCACCTTGGCCGCCTACGATAAAACCAAGGTCGGTGCGGCGATGACATCGGATTATACCTTGCTCAATAGTCGACATACCGCCGCACAAGCGATTGATATGCTGCGCACGGAAACCGCCGACAAAGAAACCATATATCAAGCCTATGTGGTCGATATGTTAGGCCGTTTAATTGGAACTGTATCACTTAGACAATTACTTTTAGCGCAGCCAGAAGAGCGAGTGGTCGACTTTATGAAGCCCAACCCCATTGCCTTAGATGCCAACGCCCTTTGCCAAGAGGCAGTACAGATGATCGCCCATTACGATTTGTTGGCTCTCCCCATCATCAATGGCAAGGGACAGTTAGTCGGTATTGTCACCTATGACGATGCGATGGACATTGCCAGTTCACAGGTTGATCTTGAATTTACTAAAACTGCGGCCATCGGCAATATTGATCACAATTTAAAAACCGCCAGCATAGGCCTGCTCTATCGTAAACGAGTCGTTTGGTTGGTCATTTTGGTGTTTGGTAATATTTTCTCTGGCGCTGGTATCGCCTTTTTTGAAGATACCATTGCCAGTTATGTTTCTTTGGTGTTCTTTCTTCCCCTGCTCATCGATAGCGGCGGTAATGCGGGTTCACAATCAGCCACCTTGATGGTGCGAGCCTTAGCCACTGGCGAAGTGATACTCAAGGATTGGCTCTCATTACTGGGGCGTGAATTAGGGGTAGCAGGATTACTCGGTGCCAGCATGGCCTTGGCAGTATCACTACTTGGTTTTTGGCGCGGTGGTCCTGAGATTGCTCTAGTTGTCGCGCTGACCATGCAGATCGTAGTGATCATTGGCAGCCTGATTGGCATGTCACTGCCCTTTTTACTCAGCAAGTTAAAAATGGATCCGGCTTCAGCCAGCGCACCACTTATCACCTCAATCGCCGATATCATTGGTGTGCTCGTTTACTTTAGTATTGCTACAATGATTTTAGATTTACCTGTGGCTTAAAAGAGTTACAACGCTTTTGCTGCCATGCCGATGAAAGGCAGACCAAAGCGTTAACACTCAAACTAGCAAGCTCAATTAAGGTTGAATCGCAATTTGTAGAAATACAGTACGAGATATTCACTTGTTACCCAAAATGGACTTGGGCAATTTATTTGCTCAAGTTCATAAATTCATTGTTATTCAATAAAAAAGTAAGATTATGGCATTGATATACGTTAATATTTTCTTACCACACTTTCCTACTTACCCTAATACCGCAGGGATTGCACCTTAGACGTTATTAATGCAGTGGCCATAACAATATCAATAAAAGTTTAGAGGTTTTTATGTGGTTTAATTCAAGACTCAAAGCAGAAAACGAAGCGCTGAAGCAAAAGCTAATTGATCAACAAGATAGATACGAAGTTGAAATCGAAGAGCTAAAAAATATGGCCCGCGAAAATGAAGCCATGCAACAACAGTCCCGCCAAAATACCGATCATTATAGTGCTGTGATTGCCTGCCAAAATCAGGGCGGCGAGATGTTAAATGCAGTGAGAGATGGTCTTGCCAGCAGTGCAGAGCTACTCACTGAAGAAAAAGAAGCACTGTCCGAATTAGATAAGATTTTTGATCAAACGCGGGTAGCCATTATTAATTTAGGTAATAGAGCAACCTATATTAATGAACAAGCCACCAGTAGCATGACTGCTGTAACCGAGCTCGATAGTACCACTTCTTCTATTAACCAGTTTGTTGCCGCCATTCAAGGGATCTCTGAGCAAACCAACCTACTCGCCCTCAACGCAGCAATTGAAGCCGCCCGAGCGGGCGAAGCTGGACGAGGTTTTGCGGTAGTTGCCGATGAAGTCAGACAATTAGCCAGTAAAGCTCACGAAGCGAGCAGCCAAATCGAAAAACTAGTAAAACAGATTGTTACACAAGCCTCTAATATTAAAGAGATTGTTCATAATAATCAAAACAGTGCCCTCGATGTTGCCTCATCTTCAACACAAATAGGGCAAGTCGTTGAAGATGTACTGCAACGTTCTAATAAAATGCAGCAGGTAATTCATAATGCTGCGACAGCCTCATTCTTAAATACCACTAAACTCGACCACGCCGTTTGGAAGAGTAATGTGTATCAACTTATTGAAAAGAATCAGCACAGCCATGGTGTGAACTCCCATACTGAATGCCGTTTAGGCCAATGGTATTTTAAAGGCTTTGGTGCTGAAAATTATCAACATTTGAGTAACTTTAAGGCCTTGGATGCACCCCACAAAGCGGTACACGATGCAGGTAAAGCAGCACTCGCGGCAAGGCAACAGGGCAATTTACCCGAAATGGTTAGGCAACTACGTTTAATGGAAGACTCAAGTATGCGGGTCGTCAATTGTCTCGATAATCTACTACGTGATGTTTATCGCCAGTAACAGCAATATATACCCATGAATAGCGCTTTTTAAGTGACCTATTCATGGGTCATCAATTAGCAACCTCACTGATCTAAAGCTCACTAAAACTGATATAGCGCATCGGCAGCCTCCTTTGCACAACAAGGAGGCAATTCTATCTTGCCTCAATGACCAATATGATTTATCGATAATTTTCTAAGCCAAGAGTACAGATCACAAAATAACCCTAAAGTGGCTTGCGAGCTTAAGAGTTGTCATCTTTAATTCAATATGAGCACGCCGTGAGACTCGCATATAACATTCTAATTCCTAGGGTTATTAATGACATTTTTTACCCATTTAGTGCGCGTTATGCTTCTCTGCGTTATCCCGCACACAGCTCAGGCCACACTCAATATTTATACAGAAGAATGGGCTCCGATTAGCTTTTCGGTTGATGGCCAACCCGATGGATTAGCTGTACAAGTCGTGCAAGAAATCCAAAAACGTATCGATAACCAAGATCCTATCAAGATTGTGCCCTGGGCTCGCGGCTGGAAAATTATCACCGAACAACCCAACACGGTGTTATTCACAATGACACGTACCGCAGAGCGGGAGCGTATGTTTAGTTTGATAGGTCCTGTCGCGGTTGGCACAACAAACTTTTATGCCCTAAAAAGTAGCAAGCTTAGCATTGACTCAATTGAGGGTGCTAAGCAGGCAAAAGCAATTGGGGTGTATCGTTCCTCAGTCGAAGAAAAATTATTAATGGATCATGGGTTTACAAATCTCGCCCCCTCATCGACACCACTACTAAGCGCAAAGCAGTTAATGAAGCAGCGAATCGATCTCTGGTGCAACGCTAATCTCACGGCGCCAAGTATTCTTGCAGAAGCCGGAGCCAGTATTGATGATGTAAAATCCCTCTACACCATCAGCGCGAATCATCTCTATATTGCGTTTTCTCAAGGCACACCAACGGAGGAAGTTGATAAATGGAAAGAGGCACTAGTCAGCATCAAGGCCGATGGCACCTTTGCACAAATTTATCACCGCTGGCTGCCCAATGATGCGCCGCCAATGGAAACCGAGCGTATCGGTTTATAAACCTTTTACCCCTTAAAAACAAAGGCCGGATAACTCAGTTATCCGGCCTTTTGATTGCAGAGGCTTATGGCTTATTTAGCCAATACGCGCTGATGCAGCTCTTGCACTGACGTCACGTTAGTGCGATCGTCCGCAGCGTGTGCCATGCAAGTGGCAAATGCCGCGTTCATGGTCGTGGTGTAGTTCACTTTGTAACGCAGTGCACCGCGACGTAATTGACGAGAGTCTTCAATCGCTTGACGGCCTTCAGTAGTGTTCACGATATAGGTGTACTCACCGTTCTTGATGCGGTCAAGAATGTGTGGACGGCCTTCGTGTACCTTGTTGACTAAGCGTGGGTTGATACCCGCTTCACCTAGGATTACTGCAGTACCGTGGGTGGCATCGATTTGATAACCCAGCTCAATCAGCTTAGCGGCTAAGTCGGCAACCCGTTTCTTATCGCTGTTACGCACAGATAGCAGTGCACGACCAGACTTAGGCACTTCAGAAGTAGCACCTAGCTGCGCCTTCGCATAGGCTTCGGCGAAGGTATCGCCCACGCCCATTACCTCACCCGTTGAGCGCATTTCAGGGCCCAACAGTGGGTCAACGCCAGGGAACTTGTTAAATGGCAGTACCACTTCTTTCACAGAGTAGAAAGGTGGAATCACTTCTTCAGTGAAGTTTTGCGCTTTTAAGCTTTGACCTGCCATCACACGGGCGGCAATCTTCGCTAACGGCACACCAGTGGCTTTCGACACAAATGGCACGGTACGCGCTGCACGAGGGTTAACTTCAATCATGTAGATTTCGTTATTCTTCACGGCAAACTGCACGTTCATCAGACCGACAACACCCAGCTCCATCGCCAACTTGCCGACTTGCACGCGCATGCGATCTTGGATTTCTTGGCTTAGGGTGTAAGGAGGCAGCGAACAACCTGAGTCACCTGAGTGAACACCCGCCTGCTCGATATGCTCCATAATCGCGCCGATAACTACGGTTTCACCGTCACATACTGCGTCGATATCCACTTCGATAGCATCGTCTAGGAAGTGGTCTAGCAGTACTGGTGAAGCGTTAGAGACGCTTACCGCTTCGTTGAAGTAGCGCAGTAAATCCTGTTGGTCGTAAACGATTTCCATCGCGCGGCCGCCCAGTACGTAGGATGGACGCACCACCAGCGGATAACCGATACGCTCGGCGGCAATTACCGCACCTTCTACCGTGGTGACGGTATCGTTTTCAGGCTGCTTCATTTCCAGGCGTTGAATCGCTTGCTGGAAACGCTCACGGTCTTCTGCACGGTCAATCGCATCAGGGCTAGTACCAATAATCGGCACACCCGCCGCCTCAAGGGCGCGAGCCAGTTTCAGCGGAGTTTGACCACCGTACTGCACGATAACGCCCTTTGGCTTCTCGATACGGACGATTTCTAACACATCTTCTAGAGTAACAGGCTCGAAGTACAGACGATCTGAAGTGTCGTAGTCGGTAGAAACGGTTTCAGGGTTACAGTTCACCATGATGGTTTCGTAACCGTCTTCACGCAGTGCTAATGCCGCGTGCACACAGCAGTAATCGAATTCAATACCTTGACCGATACGGTTTGGACCACCACCTAACACCATGATTTTGTCACGGTTGGATGGGTTAGCTTCACACTCTTCCTCATAGGTTGAGTACATATAAGCGGTGTCGGTGGCAAATTCAGCCGCACAGGTATCTACGCGCTTGTAAACTGGGTGGATGTCGAAACGGTCACGCAGTTTACGGACTTCAGTCTCGTTTACGCCAAGGACCGCCGCCAGACGCGCATCGGCAAAGCCTTTACGCTTAAGCTTACGCAGCAGTTCTTCGTTAAGACCGGCTAAACCGCCTTCGGCCACTTGGCCTTCCAGCTTAATCAGCTCTTCAATCTGGACTAAGAACCATGGGTCGATGTTGGTTAAACGGAAGATTTCATCCAAGGTTAAACCCGCACGCATCGCATCGGCGATGTACCAAATACGGTCACAGCCAGGCTCTTTTAGCTCGAGGCGGATACGGGCTAACGCATCAGGCTTAGACATGTCAGTAATCGGGTCTAAACCGTGACGGCTTACTTCTAAACCGCGCAGGGCTTTTTGTAGTGACTCTTGGAAAGTACGGCCAATCGCCATCACTTCACCCACAGACTTCATCTGCGTGGTTAAGCGGTCGTTAGAACCAGCGAACTTTTCAAAGTTAAAGCGAGGTACTTTAGTCACAACATAGTCAATTGCAGGCTCGAACGACGCTGGCGTACGGCCGCCAGTAATGTCGTTCATCAGCTCATCGAGGGTGAAACCCACCGCTAACTTGGCCGCAATTTTTGCAATTGGGAAGCCGGTTGCTTTTGATGCCAATGCCGATGAACGCGATACCCGTGGGTTCATCTCAATGATCACCATACGGCCATCTTTCGGGTTGATACCAAACTGTACGTTCGAACCGCCCGTTTCAACACCAATCTCACGTAGTACGGCCATCGAGGCATTACGCATGATTTGGTATTCTTTGTCAGTCAGAGTTTGTGCGGGTGCTACTGTGATAGAGTCGCCAGTATGCACACCCATTGGGTCGAAGTTTTCGATAGAGCACACGATGATACAGTTGTCGTTACGGTCACGAACCACTTCCATCTCGTATTCTTTCCAACCGATTAAGCTCTCGTCGATGAGTAGCTCTTTGGTTGGCGATAAATCTAAACCTTGAGAACAGATTTCTTCGAACTCTTCCTTGTTATAGGCAATACCACCGCCCGAGCCACCCATAGTGAATGATGGACGGATAATACAAGGGAAACCCACTTGTTCAAGCACGCCATAGGCTTCTTCCATGCTGTGGGCGATGCCCGCGCGTGGACATTCTAAACCAATGCTCTTCATGGCTTTGTCGAAGCGGCTACGGTCTTCGGCTTTATCAATCGCGTCGGCAGTAGCACCGATCATTTCAACGTTAAATTCAGCCAGCACGCCTTTAGCCTCAAGCTCAAGCGCGCAGTTTAGAGCGGTTTGACCGCCCATGGTAGGCAGAATCGCATCAGGACGTTCTTTGGCGATAATGTTACGTACTACTTCCCATTGGATTGGCTCGATGTAAGTGGCATCGGCCATTTCGGGGTCGGTCATAATGGTGGCAGGGTTAGAGTTCACCAGAATGACGCGATAACCTTCTTCACGCAGGGCTTTACAGGCTTGAGCGCCTGAATAGTCAAACTCACATGCCTGACCAATGACAATCGGGCCTGCACCTAGGATAAGAATACTCTTTATATCTGTACGTTTTGGCATTGCTTCTCTCTTCTCCTAGCTTGCGTATTACTTAGCGTTCTGACTTTTCGTTACAAGACGATAGTGTTCAATAAGCTCGATAAAGTGATCGAACAGTGGGGCCGCATCGTTCGGACCAGGGCTCGCTTCAGGGTGACCTTGGAAGCTGAACGCAGGTTTATCCGTCAGATGGATACCTTGCAGTGAACCATCGAACAGTGACTTGTGGGTCACTTTGATATTGGCAGGTAATGTGGCTTCATCGGCAGCAAAACCGTGGTTTTGGCTGGTGATCATCACGTTACCTTTTTCGATATTGCTCACTGGGTGGTTAGCACCGTGGTGACCAAACTTCATCTTTAAGGTTTTCGCGCCTGATGCCAATGCCAGTAACTGGTGGCCTAAACAGATACCGAAAATCGGCGTATCGGTTTTCAGGATTTGTTGAATCGCTTCAATCGCGTAGTCGCATGGCTCTGGGTCACCAGGGCCATTAGAGAGGAACACACCGTCTGGGTTCATCGCTAACACTTCAGCAGCGGGTGTTTTTGCAGGAACAACCGTCACATCACAGCCACGGTCAACCAACATACGCAGGATGTTTTGCTTAACGCCGTAGTCGTAGGCAACCACTTTGTATTTAAGCGCTTCTGCTGGAGTATCTTCAGGCAAACCGCCCACTAAACGCCAGCTACCTTTACGCCATTGGTAGGCTTTGTCAGTCGTGACTTCTTTCGCTAAATCCATGCCCTTTAAACCAGGGAAGGCTTTAGCAGCTGCAAGCGCTTTGGCTTCATCCAAGTCAGCACCCGCCATGATGCAACCCGCTTGGGCACCTTTTTCACGGAGGATTCGAGTTAATTTACGAGTATCGATATCTGCGATGCCAACAACATTGTTTGCTTTGAGATAATCGCTAAGGGTTTGTTGATTACGGAAACTACTTGCTATGAGCGGAAGATCGCGAATGATTAAACCACAAGCATGAACCCCATTGGATTCGACATCTTCATTATTGGTACCAGTATTACCAATGTGGGGGTAGGTTAAAGTTACTATCTGGCGTGAATAAGAGGGATCAGTTAAAATTTCTTGGTATCCCGTCATCGAAGTGTTAAAAACAACTTCACCAACTGAGAGACCATCGGCACCTATTGCTGTGCCAGTGAATACGGTTCCATCTTCGAGTACGAGTAAGGCAGACTTTGTCAACGCGACCTCCATAAAGAGCCAAGCCACTGAAATATAATGTTTTTATGTTATGTTAAGATACCAATTTCCGCTGATTTACGAAATTTTGACAAATTCCAGCGAGTTTACAGGATAAACTCAAACTCGTCTACACATTGGTATCTGAGTGCAAAAAAAAACGCCAAATGGCGTTTTTTAATTTTAATGTAAACCTAATACCTGCTGCATATCATACAGACCCGGTTTCTGCTCCACCAACCAATGAGCGGCACGCATAGCGCCGTTGGCAAAGGTCATACGGCTGGAGGCTTTATGGGTGATCTCTAAACGTTCACCAATATCGGCAAACATGGCGGTATGCTCGCCCACTAAGTCGCCTGCGCGCACAGTCGCAAAACCGATGGTTTCACGGTCTCGCTCGCCCGTGATCCCTTCGCGGCCATAGACGGCGCATTTTTCAAGATCACGACCTAAGGTCTTGGCAATCACTTCACCCATTTTTAGTGCCGTGCCAGATGGCGCATCTTTCTTATATCTGTGGTGACCTTCGATAATCTCGATATCAGTGTAATCGCCCATGACCTCAGCGGCCAACTCAAGCAATTTCCACATCAGATTGACACCCACAGACATATTCGGCGCCATCACAACCGGCGTTTGCTCGGCAAAGGCATTGATTTGTTCTTTTTGAGCATGATTGAAACCAGTTGTGCCAATCACCATGGCTTTCTTATGGCGTACGCACCAATCTAAATGGACAATACTGGCCTCTGGCGCAGTAAAATCAATCAGCACATCAAAGTCATCGGTCGCATAGTCCAGCGAATCCATGATAATGACATTTAACTTACCCACACCGACAAGCTCGCCCGCATCCACGCCAATTAAGCTTGAACCTGAACGCTCAATCGCCGCGCCTAAGCGAATGTGCTCTTGATGATAAGCCGATTCAATAAGAGTCCGTCCCATGCGTCCACCCGCACCGACAATTGCAACTCTCACTTGTCCACTCATTTCAATCTCCTCAATCGTTTTTGTCTTCCATACAAAAACGCCTAAGACTGGCTTAGGCGTTTCAATCACATTAGACGATGTCTAATAACTCGACTTCAAACACTAAGGTTGAGTATGGAGGAATAGAAGCACCCGCACCACGCTCACCGTAAGCTAAGTGATGTGGAACGAATAATTTTAACTTGGTGCCTACTGGCATCAGTTGCAGCGCTTCAGTCCAGCCAGCGATAACGCCAGATACTGGGAATTCAGCTGGTTGGCCACGTACAACAGAGCTGTCGAACACATCACCATTGATGAAAGAACCGTGGTAGTGAGTGCGAACAGTATCTTCGTAGGTTGGTTTTGCACCGCTACCTTGAACTAATACTTCGTATTGCAGACCAGAGTCAGTCACGATCACGCCTGCACGCTTAGCGTTTTGCGCTAAAAACGCTTCGCCTTCGGCAGAAGCTTCTGCAGCAGCTTGCTCTTGAGCCGCTTGAATGCGACGGCTGATCTCAGTGAATGCAACTTGCATATCTTGCATAGATACAGCGCTTTCAACGCCAGCAAATGCATCGGCTAAACCTGCTTGAACGGCAGCAATATCCACACCTTCAAAAGAATTAGCAGCCAGTTGCTCGCCCATTTGACGACCGACACCATAGCTTGCTTGCTGTTCAACAGTACTGAATTTATCAGACATAATTAACGACTCTCAATGTTCAATGGAATTTTGCGCGCCAGTTTACCATAGTTCCACGCCCTATGCTGATAAACTGACTGCTTATTTAACTTTGGCGGCGATTTTACGTAACCGATGCGTATTTATCCAGCAATAGCGCCTAATTGCGGCAAGATAAGGCCTGCATCTAAACGAGCGCCACGCCCTAAATCGCTATTTCGGCAACACGCATTGGTTTTTAACACTTGCCTTTGCGCTCTGATACAAAGGCTGCATTTGCCCCTGTAATTGCTCGAGTTGGGCGATGCGATTACTGTTGGATGGATGGGTTGATAACAGCTCTGGCCCTTGGCTGCCGCCCGCTTTCGACATATTGTGCCACAGCACCACGCTCTGCGCTGGGTCAAATCCCGCCCTCGCCATCAACTCCAGCCCCATCACATCTGCCTCACTCTCTTGAGCGCGGCCAAAGGGTAAAATCACCCCGACCTGCGCGCCCAGTCCTAAAGCAGACATATATAAGTCACGGTTTGATACGCCACTCGCGCCAAGGGCGGCATCGGCGATTTGCATCCCCATCCCCGTCATCTGCGCCCGAGAGACCTGCTCATTACCGTGCTGCGCTAATACGTGGGCCACTTCATGGCCTAAGACTGTCGCCAGTTGATCCGGCGTGCTCGCGACTTTTAATAATCCGGTATACACGCCAATGTGTCCGCCAGGCAATGCAAAGGCGTTCACTTGCTCGGAGTTGAATAGCACGACATCCCACTTCTGGCTTTGATCGGGTAGCACAGCGGTGACGCGATTCGCCACACAATTTACATACTGGGTGAGCTTTTTATCGCTGCTGATCTTTTGCTGCTTTTTCATTTCTTCAAAAGAAGCATCCCCCATTTGCTGCATTTGCGATGCCGAATACAGCAAGGTTTGGCCACGCCCCGTGGGCGATTTAGTGGTCGCGCAGCCCGATAATCCTAACGTGAGTCCAACCGCCACTAAGGCGAGTGTTATTGATTTCATAGGGAACTCCTTAATCCGAACGAGGCTGAAGCTAGCAGACTCAACTAATCATGATTAAGATTTTACTGAGATAGCAAGCAGAAGCCAAACGAGATTCAGAATCTTGTCTGGTAGCACGAGTGAGCCTAGCGCCAGTTAACGTGCAATATAGTCTTCCCTTAACATGGCATAGAGATACTCATCGCCCCATGCGCCCTTAAAGAAGATATTTTTGACATAATGGGCTTCGCGCCGAAAGCCGAGTTTTTCGAGTAATCTACAGCAGGCAAGATTGTCTACATCGGTTATTGCAATAACACGATGCTTGTCTAATTCCACAAAGAGATAACCCAGCAATGCGCTGACGGCCTCAAACGCAACCTGCTGGCCTTGATACTCAGGCGCAATCGTAAAGCCGATTTCCATTTGCTGCTCATCAATAAAATGCAGCGCCAAATCGCCCACTAAGGTGGCAGGCGTCACAAGCGATGCCGTAGCGACAATCGCCAATTGAAACCAAGTGTCCGCCGCGCCAAATTGTGCGTAATCCATGTTCTCGAATAACGCGACAGCATCGCTATAAGAGTAATCCGTCCAGCTTTGATATTTGGCGACCTTAGGCTCGGCTCGATAGGCGGTAAAAGCTTCAAGATCCGCTCGCTGAAATGCTCGAAGCGTAAAACGTTGGGTGGTTAAACCGTGATTTACCATGTGGTGAAGTGCGTTACCTATCGCCAATGTCGACGCCATGCCTGCTCCTTTCATGTGAATAAACCGCTAATGTCAGTCCCTAAACTCGCTATATAGTTCGCCCGGTTGAAACAGGTAAGCCGCAACCAATAAGTATGGATAGCAGCGCAGGCTTACACTCAACGCTTACCTTTAAATGCCTTGACGCTGTGCTTATTAATACTGCGACGATTCGCCTGTTTATCCCGCGGTGGACGCTTAGGCGCAACGTTATGCTCAGCACCATCCTCTCTAGCTCTTTCGCTCGGCTTATCGGTCACCGGAAAGTCTGCCAATGATGCTAACGGTAACTCACGCGCCGTCAAGTTGCGGATCGCGCTTAAGCTTGGCATTTCACCATGGCACACCAAAGAAATAGCGAGCCCGTTGGCACCCGCCCTTGCGGTGCGGCCAATGCGGTGCACATATACAGGCGCACTGGTGGGTAAATCTAAATTGATCACCACTGGTAAGGCATCAACATGAATACCACGGGCCATTAAATCCGTCGCCACCACCACTTGAATACGATTGCCTTTAAAGTCGGCCAAGGTTTGGCTGCGCACGGTTTGATCTTTTTCACCGTGCAGTGCAGCAGCATTTATCCCCGCCTTAACGAGTCGTTTCGCTATTGCATCCGCATCATCGCGGGCACTGATAAACACTAGCACTTGCGGCCATTGATATTGTTTGAGTAACGCAATCAATGCCTGCGCCTTACTGCCCTTATTGACTAAATACAGTCGCTCTTCGATTTCGGCGGCGACAGCATTGCGTGTACTGGCCTCAACTCGCAGGGGATCATTGCTCAGCAATTTACCCGCTAAGGAATCCAACGCCTCTGGCAAGGTGGCAGAAAATAGTAAGGTTTGCTTACGCTTAGACATCATTGTCATCAGCTTTTGCACATCAGGCCAAAATCCCATTTCCAGTAAGCGGTCGGCTTCGTCTAACACTAGGTATTTAATCGAATCGAGACTGATATAGGACTGTGAGCATAAATCCAATAAGCGCCCAGGGGTTGCCACCACAAGCTGCGGTTTAGCGACAAGTTCGGCTAATTGGTGTTCCTGCGCGATACCGCCACAGAGGAGCTGAATATTCAAAGAAGACGATAACTTTCTCGCCAGCGCCTGCAGCGCTATCGTTACCTGCTGTGCTAACTCTCGCGTTGGCACTAACACTAATGCCAGTGGATTAGCCGCTGGCACGGATTTAGCCATCGTTTGCGCAGCAATTTGTTGCCAGAGGATTTGCAGCAAGGGCAAACCAAAGGCAAAGGTTTTACCACTCCCAGTTTGCGACAGCGCTAACACATCCCGCCCCGCCAGAATCGCCGAAATCGCTAATTGCTGTACCCGTGTCGGATGCTTGAGCCCGGCAGGCAATACCGAACATAACGCCGCATTGACGCCAAGCTCGGCAAAGGTTAACGACTCAGGGGAATACTCTGGGGAAGAAAAAGGCTTAGGAATGGTCATCGTAACACCAATAAAAACATGGGAGCGAAAGTTTACGCAGAGTTGGCTGCTAATACCAATGTTGTTTCGGCTTTGACTAAAGCCTTGGTATAGTTTTCGACGGTATATTTAGGTATTCACGTTACGTAGCCCCAAAGCCTAAGTTGTATTTTTAAATTAAAGATAAAGTCTTGGCTATTCAACCGACCTAAAGGGAGGTCACTGCAAGGCTTTATACTTCTACAAAAATCACCTAAAACTATGCCTTATCTAAGCCTAATTAAATCTCGATTAACAGAAGAAAGATACGAAAGTTTATTTTTGTCGCTTTTATCCTGTAGCTTAGGAGCCTTCTTAATATCAGCCGATACCTTAAAACTTGACAGAGCGATACCGAACACTGTTGCAAATACGGTGGCCAAACTATCAGAATTTGCAAATGACATCGCCCCTCCAGTTGCAACACCAGTTACAATCGATTTGTAGTCAAAAGATAGATTAACCTTGAAGTCTGATAGATGAAAATAACTCCATTTCTCTGCTGTCACTTTCATTGATTCCTCAACTGATTTTGCAAAGTCTTGGGTTATAAGTCTTTGTGCAAGAGCCCTGTCAGGCTCTCTCTGCATCTGCAAACATAACTGGTCTAAGTGATACCACATGGCATCTAATTCAGACTTTCTTGCAAGTTTAAACTGAAGAATTTCTTCTATTGGTGTATCTGAGGGAGGTGTTGGTAAAACGTTGGATAATGCGAGAGATAACTGATTTCGTGATTCTGATACTTCATCAGGAAAAAAATTTTGTTCTCCATGTTGAGCTAATACCCACTTTCCAGGTTCTTGAGATAAATAGTGCTGCGCAATTGCTAATTGCCCGTTAATTAATGGCGTAGCCCCTAAATCCCCCCCCAATTCTCTAAGCTCGAGTCTTGGCCTAAAAATTATCTTTTGTTTAATTAACTCATCCTCAAAAGGAGATACTCTCACATGAATTAAATTATTAGTGGGTAGGACGATTTTATCCCAATAAAGTAAATATTGATTAAGAGCCTCTGAGGAAAACCCTACCTTAAGATTTACACCTCCTAATGGGTTGTCTGTCACCGTCAAAGGCAAAGCTATAATACCTTTTTCCATTTTATCCCTTGAGTTAACACTAAACTTGCATGATTACATAACCACCTAAAATTGTAAAAAACTAGGTCAGAATTTTGGAGGTTATTTCTTCACATTACCATTTTTGACTATACGGATTATCTGGCTGGAATACGCAGGACTTAAAAAGAATTAAGCGCTGTCATGGAAGTGACCGTTGACGGCATGGCCGCTCATTCACATCTGACCCATAGGGATATGGGAAATGTCACTATGATGCCGGGAGCATCATTGACCATGTGATCGCGGCATTCGCACATCCATACGCAGCATATGCCGTCATCGAGCCCTCAGGATGACTTATTTTTACCCCATAGTCAGGCGAGTCACTGAAATGACTGTGCTTAATTGATTGCTGCGGACAGAGTTTGAAATTTGAGCATGCAATCAAGCATAAAAAAGCCCCGCTAGTGCTAAACACTGCGAGGCTTTATTTATCTCGTGCGCTGCTAACATAACAGCAGCGCCACTGAACCTAATTAGCTATTTAGGTCTTGGAAAAACTTCTTCACGCCATCGAAAAAGCCCTCAGCCTTTGGGCTGTGCTTCTTTGATTCGCCGGTTAAGGTCGCTTCAAACTCACGCAGTAATTCTTTCTGACGCTCGTTTAGGTTGACTGGCGTTTCCATCACGACTTTGCAGAGCAAATCGCCAACGGCATGGCTGCGAACCGATTTAACCCCTTTACCACGCAGACGGAACATACGGCCCGTTTGAGTTTCGGCTGGGATCTTCAGGCTGACTTTACCGTCCAGTGTTGGCACTTCAATCTCACCACCGAGCGCCGCTTTACTGAATGAAATCGGCACTTCGCAGTAGAGGTTGTTGCCATCGCGAACAAAGATGGCATGTTCACGCACACTGACCTGAACATATAAATCGCCCGCTGGCGCGCCAAACTCGCCCGCTTCACCTTCACCCGCTAAACGAATACGGTCGCCAGTGTCGACACCAGCTGGGATCTTAACTGACAGTGTCTTCGTTTTTTCGACACGGCCATCGCCATGGCACTTAGTGCAAGGATCTTTAATGATCTTGCCGCGACCATGGCAGGTTGGACAAGGCTGTTGCACGGTAAAGAAACCTTGGCGCATTTGCACTTGGCCTTGACCATGACAGGTTGTACAGGTGGTCGCCGACGTGCCTTTTTTCGCACCGCTGCCGTCACACACATCACAGCTGGCTAAGGTTGGAATACGCAGTTCTTTGGTGAGGCCTTTTACGGCTTCTTCCAGTGATAACTCTAGGTTGTAACGTAAATCTGAGCCGCGGGCCGCTTGGCGTTGACCGCCACGACGTCCACCGCCGAAAATATCGCCAAAGACATCACCGAAAATATCACCGAAATCTCCCGCGCCGCCGTAGCCACCACCACCGCCGCGATTGGGATCCACACCCGCATGACCAAATTGGTCATAGGCCGCTTTTTTGTTGGCATCGGTAAGGATTTCGTAGGCTTCTTTGACTTCTTTGAAGCTCGCTTCGGCAGCTTTATCGCCAGGGTTGCGGTCGGGGTGAAACTTCATCGCCAAACGCTTGTAGGCTTTTTTAATTTCACGTTCGCTGGCGTCACGACCAACGCCTAATACTTCGTAATAATCTCGCTTTGACATAATCTCATGCTTCTCAGCTTAAGTTGAACGAACGGGCGTTAGGGTTTCCCCGTAACGCCCGCCTAGAAATTAACTATTTGAAATCAACCAATTTGATTGAGAGCAAATGTTATTTCTTGTCGTCTTTCACTTCTTCAAATTCAGCATCGACAACGTCATCGGCAGTCGCGTTAGACTGTTTAGCAGCACCTTCTTGTGCGCCGCCTTGAGTTTGAGCTTTAGCCTGAGCGATTTCCATCAGCTTAGCAGACGCTTCAATCAGCGCTTGAGTCGCTTTTTCAATGGCTTCTTTGTCGTTGCCTTTTGCAGCAGTTTCAACTGCGCTCATTGCCGCTTCAATCTTAGCTTTGTCTTCGCTTGGCAGTGCATCGCCCGCTTCTTCAACTTGTTTCTTAGTTGCGTGAACTAAGCCGTCAGCTTGGTTACGAGATTGCACTAACTCTTCAAACTTCTTGTCTTCTTCAGCGTGGGCTTCAGCGTCACGTACCATTTGCGCCACTTCTTCTTCGCTTAAGCCAGAAGAAGCTTTGATGGTGATGTTTTGTTTCTTACCGGTTTTCTTATCGGTTGCAGAAACATGCAGAATACCGTCAGCGTCGATATCGAACATCACTTCAATTTGTGGCATGCCACGTGGTGCAGGCTCAATACCGTCTAAGTTAAATTGACCTAATGACTTGTTCGCGCTCGCTTGCTTACGCTCACCTTGCAGTACGTGAATGGTTACTGCACTTTGGTTGTCATCGGCTGTTGAGAACACTTGCTGTGCCTTAGTCGGAATAGTGGTGTTTTTCTCAATCAGCTTGGTCATTACGCTGCCCATGGTTTCAATACCCAGAGACAGTGGTGTTACGTCTAACAGCAGAACGTCTTTCACGTCGCCGGACAGTACGCCCGCTTGAATCGCAGCACCTACGGCTACCGCTTCGTCTGGGTTTACGTCTTTACGAGGTTCTTTACCGAAGAAGTTAGTCACCGCTTCTTGAACCTTAGGCATACGGGTTTGACCGCCCACTAAAATCACTTCGTTAATGTCTGATACTGATAAGTCAGCGTCAGCCAGTGCCACTTTTAATGGCTCTAAAGTACGAATGATTAAGTCTTCAACCAGTGACTCTAACTTAGCACGGGTGATTTTCACCACTAAGTGCTTAGGACCTGTTGCATCGGCAGTGATGTATGGCAGGTTCACTTCAGTTTGGTTGGTGCTTGAAAGCTCAATCTTCGCCTTTTCAGCCGCTTCTTTCAGACGTTGCATTGCTAATGGATCTTTACGCAGATCTAAGCCTTGCTCTTTCTTGAATTCGTCAGCTAAGTAGTTGATTAAACGGTTGTCAAAGTCTTCACCACCTAAGTGAGTGTCACCGTTAGTCGCTAATACTTCGAAGGTTTGGTCGCCGTCGTTGCTGTCGATTTCGATGATAGAGATATCGAATGTACCACCACCTAAGTCATACACTGCAACGATGTTGTCGCCTTGCTTCTTGTCGATACCGTAGGCCAGAGCTGCAGCCGTTGGTTCGTTGATAATACGTTTAACTTCAAGACCTGCGATGCGGCCTGCATCTTTAGTGGCTTGACGTTGTGAATCGTTAAAGTATGCAGGTACGGTAATTACCGCTTCTGTCACTTCTTCACCTAAGAAGTCTTCTGCAGTTTTCTTCATCTTTTTCAAGATTTCAGCAGAAACTTGTGGTGGAGCCATTTTGTTGCCACGTGATTCAACCCAAGCATCACCGTTGTCGGCTTGGATAATTTTGAATGGCATGATGTTCACGTCACGTTGAACTTCGTCATCTTTGAAGCGACGACCGATCAAACGCTTGATCGCGAAGAATGTGTTATTTGGGTTAGTTACAGCTTGGCGTTTTGCTGGCTGACCCACGATGGTCTCATCATCGGTATAAGCGATGATAGACGGGGTTGTGCGATCGCCTTCAGCATTCTCTAATACGCGTGCTTTGCCACCATCGAGGACAGCTACACAAGAGTTTGTTGTGCCTAAGTCGATACCAATAATTTTACCCATGAGGTCCTCCGAAAAATTTCTGTCAAACTAAATTAATAAGTTGGTTTTGATATGGGGCCGGACGCATTTTTTTCAAGTCCACTGTTGGCCACCTTCTCAGCCTTAACACCTATATTGGGACAGGGAATTTAATTACAAGGGCCATACAAAAAATTTTCTGATTTATCTTTTCGAAAAACTCAGCTGTATAAAATATTCAAAACGGTAAAATCCGCTTGCATATCAACAATAGCTGTTATTCAATCTGCGCACATTGAGTGGCGGTTTAAGTGCATAAGGTAAGAGTGTGAAATCTTCAAATTTGGCGTATGTGTACGGCATGGGTGCGGTATTCCTCTGGTCGACGGTGGCAACCGCCTTTAAGATTGCCCTCGGATTTTATAGCCCGTTGCAACTGGTGTTTGTGGCAGTACTCACCTCTATCGTCACCCTTGGCACCATCCTCGCTTGGCAAAAAAAACTTCCTCTACTTAAAGTACAACTGTTACGCCGTCCGACTTTTTATCTGGTCACAGGGCTGATTAATCCCTTTCTTTATTATGTGGTGCTGTTTAAAGCCTATTCACTGTTACCCGCCCAGCAAGCACTCTCGCTTAATTACACTTGGGCGGTATTACTGCCACTGTTGGCGGCACCTTTGCTTAAACAGCATTTACGTAAGAGCGATATGATTGCGGCTCTTATCGCCTACTCTGGGGTATTTATTATTGCCACCGGCGGCGATATCAGCGGTTTTCGCTTCGATAGCCCCCTTGGCATTGGGCTGGCGCTGACTAGCACCCTGCTCTGGTGCCTATATTGGATTGTGAACACCAAAGATCAAGGCGACCCGGTCGTCAGCCTACTGTTGAGCTTTTTAATCGGTTTACCCTTTATTGCCATCACGCTGTTACTTACCGATGCGATCCCTAGCTTTAGCATTAAAGCCGTGATGGCGGGGATGTATGTCGGCTTATTTGAAATGGGGATTACCTTTGTACTCTGGTTAATGGCGCTTAAAACTGCGACTCGCACCGCCAATATCAGCACCTTAGTGTTTTTATCGCCGGTGATGTCGATTGGTTTTATTGCTTGGATTTTGCAAGAAACCATCGCCACCGCAACCTACATTGGCCTAGGCTTTATTTTAAGCGGCATGATGTTGCAGCAGTTATTCCCGCGCTATCTAGAGCGCAAAACCAAACTCAATACCAAGCTTGCAGACTGAATAAGGCGTATCACTCGGGCATAGGCAATTTATGCCCGAGCTAACATTTTAACGCCGCAGAAAGAGCTACTATGACGGACTTTTATTGCCCCCTAGACTTTTATTGCACCTAATTTTGGGGCGCGAGGACAAGAGCATGACACCAGCCGTACAAATGGCAAAGAAAGCCAAAATTCCCTTTGAAATCTTAGAATACAGCCACGACCCACACTGCGCCGCCTACGGTGAAGAAGCCGCCAATGTGTTAGGCCTCGCTCCCGCGCAGGTATTTAAAACCTTACTGGTCGCGACCGATAAAGCTCATCCGCCGCTTGCGGTTGCGCTCGTTCCGGTTGATCATCAACTCAATTTAAAAGCCGTAGCCAAATGTTTAGGCCAGAAAAAACTGCAAATGGCCGATGCGGATTTAGCGCAAAAGTCTTCCGGCTATTTGGTTGGAGGGATCAGCCCGTTAGCGCAAAAGAAGCAACTGCCAACGCTGATTGATGAAAGTGCGAAGCAATTTGACAAAATCTATGTCAGTGCTGGTCGCCGTGGGCTTGAGATATGTCTCGCTGCAAATGACTTAGCGAAGTTGTGCCGCGGAACATTTGCCGATATTAAAACCCTATAACTTAAACTCGGCCTAGAAAATTCTTTTACACGCTATCCATAAAATCATTGAAAAGCCCCCCTTAACCGTCTATAAATTAAACAATCGGTTAAGTGACTAAGGATAGTCATATGGAAAAATCAACCCATTGGAATCAAGAAGATGGCATACCCCCTATCGGTTGGGTTGCCATGCTTGTGTGTATCGCCCTTTTTATCTACGAGCATTTTTGGGGGAATGGTTTTACCACCATGGTTGTGATGCTCTATTGCAGTTTTTTACTTCCGTCGGTATTACTGACTCGCAAAGTGCAAGAGAAGTATTTTCTCTATACCTTGGAATATATCCGGCCCTTTCGAAAATTCACCACAGTGATGTCAATCGCTTTTGTATGTTTATGGCTGATTGCCACCTATACCCCACTTATCCACTAAGATAAAGATTTACCACTAAAAAGCCGCTTTTCAGCGGCTTTTTAGTGTACCAATCAGGCTATGAACGACTCGTATAATCGCCCCACGCTAACCACTTATAGGTGGTTAGCGCCTCAAGCCCCATTGGACCACGGGCATGGAGCTTTTGCGTACTTACAGCCACCTCGGCACCTAGGCCAAATTGGCCGCCATCGGTAAAGCGGGTACTGGCATTTACATACACAGCGGCCGAATTAACCTCATTCATAAAATACGTTGCAGCATGGATATCATCGGTCAGAATCGCCTCAGAGTGCCCACTGGAATAGGTACGGATATGGGTAATTGCTGCATCAATATCACTCACTACTTTAATGCCTAAGGTCAAAGATAACCATTCGGTCGCAAAGCTTTGCTCCGTTGCCGGGGAAATATCAAACCCCAACCCATCGAGCAGTGTATAGCTTTGTTCGCACACCGAAAAACGCACACCTAAACGATGTAAGTATTCGGCAATTTGTGGCACAAAGCGCTCGGCAACAGCGTTATCCACCAGCAAGGTATCCAGAGCGTTGCATACCGTTGGGCGCTGCACTTTTGCGTTGGCAATCACCTCAAGAGCCCGCTCAAGATCGGCATGTTTATCGACATACAGATGGCAGATCCCAATGCCACCTAAAATCACCGGAATTGTAGCTTGCTCGGCACAAAGGCGCTGTAATGCTTGCCCGCCACGGGGAACAATCATATCGACATATTGGTCGAGCTTGAGTAGCCCTGTGACTAAGGCTCTATCGGGAGAATCAATCAGCTGCACCGCATCGATAGGCAGCCCTTGGCTTGCAATCGCTCCACGGATCACTTCACTAATCAGTTTGTTGGATTCGAGGGTCTCTTTTCCGCCACGTAAAATCACCGCATTACCGGTTTTAAGTGCCAACACCGCAATATCGACCGTTACATTCGGCCGTGCCTCATAGATAACCCCTATCACACCAAGCGGTACGCGGCGGCGCGTGAGCCTTAAGCCATTGTCCAACACTCGGCTACCGAACTCTTCGCCAACGGGATCGGCAAGGCGAACCACATCGCTAATGTCACCGATAATCCCCGCTAGGCGCGACTCGGTCAGTAATAGACGGTCGATCATCGCATCACTCAAACCATCAGCCTTTGCGGCTACAACGTCTTTGGCGTTCGCCGCAAGAATAGCCTGAGTGTTCTGCGTCAAGGCCTCGGCAATCGCCTCGAGTAAATCCGCTTTCTGTGCGGCGCTAAGATTAGCCAAGGCATAGCTGGCTTGCTTAGCTTGACTACCCAGTTGTTGTAAATATTGCGCTTGATTAGTTTGACTCAAAACAGACCTCGCTTATAAGACGACCATGTCGTTGCGGTGCACTATTGCGTCACCATAATCGTAACCGAGTACAGACTCGATTTCGTCGGAATGTTTACCTGCGATTAACCCTAAGGCCTCACCACAGTAACGGGTTATGCCTCTGGCAATGATTTTGCCTTTTTGGTCAACCAATTGCAGGGTTGCCCCGCGTTCAAATTCCCCTTTAACGCCAATAATGCCCTTCGATAACAGGCTGCGACCTTTTTCGGTCACGGCTTTAACGGCGCCCGCATCGAGCACCAGTGAACCTTGGGCGGCGGGTCCCGCTAAAATCCACTGTTTACGGCTCTCTAACGGATTTTCGATCGCACTAAAATGGGTGCCAATGGATTCTTTAGCGACCACCTTTTTAATCACATCAGGATGATGGCCCGAGGCAATGACCACTTCAATCCCCGCACGACGAGCGATATCGGCCGCTTCGAGCTTAGTCGACATCCCCCCGGTGCCTAACCCCGAGACCGAACCACCCGCTAACAGACGCAAACTGTCATCAATTTTCTCAACCTGCGAAATCAATTTGGCATTGGGATTGGTGCGTGGATCAGCATCGAATAAGCCCTTTTGATCCGTCAACAAAATCAACAGATCAGCATCACACAGCAATGCTGCGCGCGCTGACAAGTTGTCGTTGTCACCCACTTTGATTTCGTTAGTTGCAACCGCATCATTTTCATTGATGATGGGGATAATATTGTGTGCCAGCAAAGCATTAAGCGTATCGCGGGCATTCAAATAGCGCTCTCTATCGTGTAGGTCTGCACGGGTCAACAGCAATTGCCCCACATGTAAACCGTAGATGCTAAAGAGTTGCGCCCAAGCAAGAATAAGCTGACTCTGCCCGACAGCGGCTAATAACTGTTTGTTAGCCATAGTGTCGGGCAATACCGGGTATTGGAGATGTTCGCGTCCTGCGGCAATTGCCCCAGAAGTACATAATACGACTTCGACCCCTGATCTCATCAGTGCGGCCATTTGACGAGCAAGCTCAACCATATGGGCTTTATCTAGCTGTTTACTGCCAGAAGTCAGCACACTCGTCCCCAACTTCACCACCACGCGGCGATACGCTATCTCACTTAAGTTCATTATTCATTTGTAGAAAATAACCGGACAATCCTTATACCTAATCCGCTAGATAATTGGTAGTCAGAGGGCTGGATGCGGGTAGAAATTTTCAATTCTGCTTGGGATCGCGCATTAAAAAGGGCCATCAATTAGATGACCCTCAAAAAATATCCCTTAAACGGCAACTCGTTCTAAGTATCAGCCGTAAATAAATTTCGCAATAAACATCGCAGCAAGCACCAGCACACCGATATTTAAATCGCTAAACCGACCCGTTAACAGCTTGATGGCCGCATAGGAAATAATTCCCAGTGCAATCCCTGTCGCAATCGAGAAGGTCAGCGGCATCAGGATACACACCACGACTACTGGCGCAGCCTCAGTTAAGTCTTCCCATTCAACGTGAACCAACCCTGACATCATCAGTATAGCCACATAGAACAGCGTACCTGCCGTGGCATAGGCGGGGATCATCCCTGCTAAAGGCGATAAAAATAATGCCAAGATAAACAGCAAACCAACCACCACCGCCGTTAAGCCAGTTCGACCGCCCGCACTCACCCCAGCGGTACTTTCGATATAACTGGTGGTGGTAGAAGTCCCTAAGGCTGCACCTGCAATCGTCGCTAAACTGTCAGCGGTTAAGGCACGATTTAATCGAGGTAAACGGCCCTTTTCATCGAGAAAACCACCACGCTGAGCAACCGCAACTAAGGTGCCTGAAGTATCAAATAAATCCACAAATAAGAAGGCAAACACCACTGAGAGCATAGTTACTTCAAACACTTGGGATAAATCCATCGCCATAAACGTGGGCGCAATTGAAGGCGGCATAGAGACGATGCCGTTGTAATGCACATCGCCAAATACCAATCCAAGCCCAGTAATGATCAGGATACTTAAAATCACCGCTGACTTCATGCCACGCTGCACCATAGCGATAATGAGGAAGAAACCTAATACAGCCATCACCGCCGGAAACGCAGTAATATCGCCCATGGTCACTAAGGTTGCAGGGCTTGCCACCACAATACCAGCACTCTTAAGGCCGATCAGCGCTAAGAACAGACCAATACCCGCAGCAATACCAATACGCAGCGACATAGGAATACTGTTAACAATCCACTCGCGAATACGCACTAAAGATAGGATCAGAAAGCAGATCCCCGATAAGAAAACCGCACCGAGTGCCGTTTCCCAGCTGTAGCCCATCTCACCCACCACAGTGTAGGTAAAAAAGGCATTGAGTCCCATACCTGGGGCGAGCGCGATAGGATAATTCGCCATCAGCCCCATCACGATACAACCTACGGCCGCAGCTAAACAGGTAGCCACAAACACGGCGCCATGATCCATACCCGCATCGGCTAACATCATGGGATTCACAAAAATGATGTAGGCCATCGTCATAAATGTTGTCAAACCTGCTATCGCTTCCTGCTTGAGGCTCGTTTGATTTTGTTTCAGTTTGAACAGCTTTTCTAACATGGAACTGGGTTCCTTTTATTTTTAAGTAGGTAGGGTCTAAAAATGTAAACACTATGTAGCAGTGTTTTTCGCAGGGGATTATAGGGAGTTTGTGCTGGTCAGGCCAGAAAATTGATGGAGATTTTATTGATAGAAATCGCTAAACAGAACAAAAAACCACCGCACTTAATTTACATTAAAGTTCACTGTAAATAGGGGTTAGCATACCAGTCTTAATCTAGGAAAATTCAAACGTCGTTCAGGATTAACAGCGTATTGTTTTTAAAGCGAAATAATCACAAAACAGTACAATGGTTTTCCCATACAGGCATATTAGGCTGCATCTGCGCAGCCAATGGGATTTAAGTCGATAGCAAAAAGCCGGCGCCCTTAAGGGCACCGGCTTTTTGAGTTCAACGGGGAAAATGCTTAAAAGCGATAGTTAAAGCTGACGGTAAAGTTACGTGGAGCACCGTAGTGATACACACTGTATGCTAGGCCAGACGCTGACATATAGGCATAATATTTCTCATCCAGCAGATTCTCTACGTTAACCTGTAGATCCATATTCTCAGCCAGATCGTAGCGCGCCATCAGATTCACTAGGGAGTAAGCATCCTGCTTAATTGCCACATCACTGACATCTGAGTAACTGTCACTTTGCCAATTCACTCCACCACCTATGGTTAACTCAGGCAATAAGTCCACAAATTGATAGGTGGTAAACAGTTTAAATTGCTTCTGCGGACTGGTAGTTGCGACTCGCTTACCCTCTGCATCTTCGGCATTAAATTGCGAGTAACCCGCAGAGATATTCCAGCCATCGGCAGGCTCACCCACCACTTCTAGCTCAAAACCCTTACTCTTTGTGCCTTGTGCGGCCTCATAGTAATTCACGGGTTTACCACCGATATAAATCGTTCCGGCTAAGGTTGCCAAGTTATCTTGGTCAATTTGGAACACGGCTACAGTGGTATGTAGACGATCGTCAAGATAAGCACTCTTCAGACCTAATTCGTAGGCTTTGCCTTCTAATGGATCGAGGTAATTTTGATCGGCATCGAAATTATTCTGCGGATTAAAAATCCCGGTATAACTGGCGTAAATACGATGCGCGTCATTGATATCGTACAAGGCGCCAACATAGGGCACAAACACGCCATCATCGCCAAAGTTAGTATCGGTACCATAGCTCACGCCTTCACGGTTCCAGCTTGAAATACGTCCACCGGCAATCAGTTTAAAATCATCGGTAATGGTCAGGCGGGTCGCCGCATAAAAGCCTTTTTGCTCGGTATCCATATTGAGCTGACGGTTCGCGTTGCTCGACCATTCAGGCTCAGCAAACTGATTTTGTTGCCATTCGTAGAAGTTATCGACCACTTGTGAGTCCCAACCCGTCATATTGTCACGGATAGGCTCATAGGTATCAGCGTAGGATTTTTGCTTACTATACAAAGCCCCCGTCACAAACTCATGGGTTTGACCAAAGAGGTCATAGTCGCCTTTAAGCTGCACATCAAAGTTATTCGAGTTACTTTCACCATGGCTGTGATAACGCTGACCACTAAGCCCCGCCCCCGTGTCTTTATCGAGTAAACCCGACATGTAAATCATCTTAGTGGTGGTTTCATATTCCATGCGGTTGTAGTTAGCCACCAATTGCCAGCCATTGCTAAAGTAATGATTTAGGTTAGCAAAGTAGTTAATGTTTTTAGTTTCCCAGCGGCTCCAATCGGCGGCTGTAGTGGTCGATGTATCCCAATCTGTGGCAGAACCATCGCTAAAGACGGCGGGCAACGCGCCCCACATCGCCCCTTTCGGATCGTTGTGGTTATAGCTACCACCGACACGCAGTAAAGTGTTGGCGGTGATATCGCTATCGACAACACCATAGAGAATGGTTTTACGGTCTTGATATAGATCTTGATAGGAATCGCTATTCACATACTTAGCGACCAAACGGCCACGCACACTGCCGTCTTCATTCAGACCATTAGACACATCCGCAGTGACTTGTTTTTTATCCCAACTTCCAGTGGCGACATCCACATAACCTTTAAGATCAGAACTGTCAGCATGCTTACGCACTAAGTTAATCGAGGCAGAAGGATCGCCAGCGCCGGTTAATAATCCGGTAGCACCACGAACGACTTCAACGCGCTCGTAGATAGACACATCTGATACCGTTTCGCCAGCATCGCCGCCTAAACTCCAAGATAAAGGCACGCCATCAATTTGATAGTTTTGCACGGTAAAACCGCGAGCCGAAAAACCGTTACGCACGTTATCAGTTTTTGAGGAAGACAAACCCACAGTGTTATTGACTACATCGACCACAGTATTTAATGCCTGATCTTCAATTCGATCCGCCGTCATGATGCTGACCGACTGAGGCGTTTCTCGTAATGTGAGTCCTAGACCTGTCGCGGTATCAATATTGCGACTCACAGTGTATTTACCCATCACTGTGATTTTTTCGATATTTTGATCTTGTGCCTCTGTTTTAGAAGAGGTTTGTTCTTCGGCCATCAATGCCAAAGGATTCAAGGCTAGTGTGACCGCAGCCGCCAGAGGAAGTAGATTAAAACGCATAGTCGTTCAGCAAGTTTCGTCAAGGTGCGCATACGGTAACACCATTGATAACGATTTGCATTTGTATTTTATGTGACAAATGTAACAAATTCATCATTCATAAGTCGTACAAAAAGATGAATAGATTAATGACAAGGTTTTATGTTTTAAAAACAGCTAATTAAATTAACTATTGCGAAGAGTAGTCATCGCAAGATGGCCGCAAAAAATTTTACGTTTATGGGAAGGAATGAGAGGCATTGCGTCATAACGACAGAAAAAAGCTAAAAAAAAGCCTGCTCAATGAGCAGGCAAGACATGTTTCAAGCGTCCCTTTCGGGGAAGTACATTACCGCGCTAGCGGGAAAAACCTGGCATACCCATGCAAAAACACCGATATGCTACTTGAGTCTAAACACGCCCCAAAAGGCGATACAAAGGTTGATGGATGATGGAAACTAGATTTAAAGGGATAGTTAGCCCTTAAAGCTCATAGCGAATAAACCGCCACGCAAAACATCAGTGTTAAACCAAGTATTTTGCCAATAAAAATGGTTGTTGCCTGTATAAGACATAGTCAATTACTCCTAAGTAAAGTTGAGATTAAGTACTCTAGTAAAGCTTGGCTCGGTTCCTTGGAACTAGAGATTCTCAAATCCGTTGAGACGACTTGTCACTCGGGTCCTTGGAGAAGGGTATCCATCCTGGATAGACTAGAGGGGAAAGGTTTAATGCCCTGTCCACGAAAACTATTATATGTTTTCGTAGTTTTATTACAAGCTTTTTTTGTATTTATTTTGATTAAGGCTTTTTAATGTAATTAAATTACACAAACCATCAAAAATATTGGCGACATGCATCACATAAAAACAGAAATAACCCTGTAACCATCTAATAAATAAGATATTACAGAATTATTTCTATTTGTTACGTTATTTCGTTAACGATTGATCAGATATTGATACAAACTAACCAAGGGGCTGGCAGTGGGTTTACCGTAGAGCGGATCGCCCTCAGTTGCACTGCCCGCAATATCTAAGTGTGTATAAGCTAAAGGAATAGCGGCATTAACACCGTGTTCAAACAGACCTGACGCCTTAAGTAGAAAGGCTGCAGGATATTGATGCCCGCGGGCAGTTACTGAAGACGGCGCATTGTTTGAAGATAAAATATCAGCCGCCCCAGACACTTCGCGGATCTTGGCAAAATCCTCACGGCGTAATGTGGAAACCTCAAAGGGTTCGCCCCAGTGGCTCGCTTGTGACGCAAGTGTCTGCGCGCACAGTGCACCACTAGCGACCGCGTTTTCAACCGCTGCGGAATAATTACCATAGCAGCGCACCACATGTCCCGTGAGCGTCGCAACCGAAAACAGCTCAGGCTTAACAGCCGTTACCGCTTTAATACGCAGATGACTGAGCAAATCAGCCAGCACTAAACGACCTTCAGCGTCGGTATTACCAATGCGTACCCGCACGCCCGCATGGCTGGTGATAATTTCATCGGTGACAAACGCTTCGCTGCCAATGCTATTACGCACTAAACCCAGTTCGGCAATCACCCGGATCCCTTTAGGCTTAAGCATAGACAAGGTTTTAAATAACCCAGCCACAGCAGAGGCGCCGCCTTTATCGCGGCTCATGCCGGCCATTGCGCCGCCGACTTTCAGATCGGCGCCGCCCGTATCGTAGACCACACCTTTGCCAGCAAATAAGAAGGTACGAGTAATCTCACCTTCGGGCAGATATTCGAGTTTTACCACCCGCGGTTGATGCCGCCCAACAGCAAAGGAAGAACGCGCCACCGCACTTAACAGCGGATAATCCCGTTCAAGGATATCCCGATCTTCCACCACTGCGGTTTTAATCACACTGCCTTTAAAGGCTTGCAAACAATATTCAGCAAAGGCCTTCGCCGACATACGCTCAGGTTCAGTGCCACATAAATCCCGCACTAATACGCGGCCTGCTTCTAATGCGTTGAGCAAATGACTCTTTTCAGATGATAACGACAATAAACCTATCGCTTCAAAGGCTGGCGTTAAGCCTGTCGCCTCACGTAACTCTAAGGTTTGCCATAATTCTTGACCACAGGCCAACGCCGCGACTTCGGTCGCAAAACCAAACTTAGGGGATGCTGAAGGAACAACATAAAGCAGCGGACGCTTAGCCCCCGCGTCTTTTGCGATAGCAATCGCAGCTCTTGCCGCATCGCCATAAATACGCACATCGGCATAATCATCAGTCACTTGAGTGACGGGCGCTATGATTAAACGGCCACCGGCTAAACCCGGTGCAAATAGTAACGTCGGGCTCTTACCAACCCGCTTATCGACCTTAGCACCGTGCTCGGCCAACAAACTGATCTCATCAATTCCGATAGAAACGAGATCCGGTGTGACCACCACAACCGCATCCCAACCTTCGCCATCAAAAATGGCATTTTCTGCTTGTACATCAATAAAGTTAACTTGAAACATGACCCATCCTTTTTCATTATTGTGCCAGCATTATTCCCGCTATAACGCTTAATTACCAATCAAAAAATCGCTTTGCCACTATCGAAAATACAGAGGGTGGCAACTTTCGCTGCCACAAACGTACACGGAGTTATCGAGATGATTAATCGCCCGAGCAGAATGTGTTAGGATTAGCCCAAATTTGCCCCATACCCACAAGACCTGATGAGGGACCTTCTGTGACAGCGTTAAGTCAGTTATACCCACAGCCTTTATGGCAATGGTTCGAACAAATCTGTGCAATTCCCCACCCTTCCAAATATGAACAAGCACTCAGCCAACACATCCAAGCCTGGGCTAAAAGCAAACAACTCGATGTAGTAGAAGATGCCGTCGGCAATTTAATCATTCGCAAACCCGCAACTGCGGGAATGGAAGATCGTAAAGTCGTTGTGATCCAAGCCCATATCGATATGGTGCCGCAAAAAAATGCCGATAAAGTGCATGACTTTACCAAAGATCCTATCGAAGCCTATGTTGACGGTGACTGGGTAAAAGCCAAAGGCACAACCTTAGGCGCCGACAATGGCATTGGTATGGCATCGGCCTTAGCGATTTTAGGCTCAGATGACATCAAACACGGTCCACTCGAAGTACTGCTCACCATTGACGAAGAAGCGGGCATGACAGGCGCCTTTGGACTACAAGCAGGTATGCTTGATGCCGAGATCCTGATCAACACCGACTCAGAGCAAGAAGGTGAGATCTACATGGGCTGCGCTGGCGGCGTCGATGCCCAAATCACCCTACCTATGGTATGGCAAGCGTCGGAGCAAAGTTATGCATCATTTAGCCTGCATTTATCGGGCTTAAAAGGTGGTCACTCTGGGGTCAACATCCATTTGGGTCGTGGCAACGCCAACAAGATTTTGGCGCGCGTCCTGTTCGAAAATGCCGATGAGTTAGCCCTAGAGTTAACCCAATTTACCGGTGGTTCACTGCGTAATGCTATCCCACGCGAAGCCAATATCAGCTTTATGTTACCTGCTGAAAATGTCGATGCACTGAATGAAAAAGTGCGTGCTTTTGAAGCCTTAGTCCGCGCCGAGCTGGCCATTGCCGACCCAGACATGCGCTTAGTGTTGAGCGAAATCCCAACGCCAAAACGTGTGATGAGCGAAAACAGCCAAAATACCCTTATCGACTTATTGCATGTTTGCCCTAATGGGGTAATGCGCATGAGTGATGAAGTAACTGGCGTAACCGAAACCTCACTCAACGTTGGTGTGATCAGCACTAACGATGAAGAAGTCAGCATTCTTTGCTTAATTCGCTCGCTCATCGATTCTGGCCGTAGCCAAGTTGAAGGCATGCTTACTGCGTTAACCAACTTAGCGGGTGCAGATATTGAACTTAGCGGCGCTTACCCGGGTTGGAAGCCAGACAACACTTCGCCGGTGATGGCAATTGTGCGTGAAACCTATGAGTCAATCTACAACAAAGAACCCGTTATCATGGTGATCCACGCTGGCCTTGAATGTGGTCTGTTTAAAAAGCCCTATCCAGAAATGGACATGGTGTCGATTGGCCCGACCATCCGTTATCCGCACGGCCCGGATGAAATGGTCAATATCACCACCGTAGGTCAGTACTGGGATCTACTATTAGCCGTGCTAGAGCGCATTCCCGCTAAAGGTGAATAGTCGCTACAGATGAATAGTCACTAAGCAGACTTAAATGACAAAGGCCGCAGAGAGTTCACCAATGCGGTCTTTTTGTACCTTTTATTTATGCACTGCGTAAGGCTTATTATCGCGTTAACTAAGTTAGGTTTGATTAGCGCTGAGCGAGATCCGCCCAGTAAGATTGATATTAAAATACCAAATCCAACTGCTTAGTCTCGCGAGCCATGATTGGCTGAAGCGTATCTTTACTCTCGGCAAGTCCAACAGAAATCCCGAGTAATCGAATTCCACGACCCTCTTGCCTTGCCATTGCTTGGCTCAGTAACTCATAAAACATCACTATGGATACTTCGTCACTGCGATGCTCGATTGTGGTCTGTTTAAAGTCACTGAATTTAAGCTTCACCACCTGCTTATGGATTTGTCGATCCTTGGCACTACGACTTAGGCGAGTTGATAACTCTTGTATTAATCCTGGCATCACTTGCTGGCACTGCTCGAGGCTGTAAATATCCTGCACCAACGTAGTTTCAACGCCGACAGATTTACGCTCGCGACTCACTGATAACCCACGCTCATCAATCCCATGGGATCTTTCAATTAATACGGCACCAAATTTGCCAAAACGAGTAATAAGGTCTTGTTTTGGATAAGTTTGTATATCGCCGCAGGTATTCAACCCTAAAGAGGAAAGTTTTTCTGCGGTGACTTTCCCCACACCGGGGATCTTACGTAGGGATAAGGTTTTAATGAACTCAGGAACCTTGTCGGGCGAAATAACATACAAACCATTAGGTTTATTTAAGTCAGAGGCCACCTTGGCGAGGAATTTAACAGGAGCAACGCCAGCCGAAGCAGTAAGCCCTGTTTCGGCCAAAATATCATGGCGAATCGCTTCAGCAATCAGAGTTGCAGAGCCCTTAAACAGCTTGCAATCGCTAACATCTAAGTAGGCTTCATCGAGGGAGAGGGGTTCAATCAATTCAGTGTATCGAGAGAAGATAGCGCGAATTTGTTGCGATACATCCTTATAGACCTGCATTCGACCGGGGACAAGGATTAAGTCTGGGCACAGTTTAAGCGCATAAGCCGTTGCCATAGCGGAGCGCACACCAAATTGGCGCGCTTCGTAATTACAGGTGCTGATAACCCCTCGCCGCTCACGGCTCCCACCAACGGCCAGCGGTTTACCACGGTATTCGGGAAAGTCTCGCATTTCCACCGCAGCAAAGTAGCAATCCATATCAACATGAATGATTTTTCGCACTAAAGGTTCCTCCGACACTCAAAATACTGTATATAAAAACAGTTATCAAGTATCTAGGACATATTTACGCAGTCGCGAAGTTCATCTATCGACTCAAGCATTCTTATCCAAGCATAACATTCCCAAAAAAACCAAAGGAGCGCTAAGGCTCCTTTGGTTTTAAAACAACAGCATTTAAATTTTAAATTGACCAATATTACGTGTCAGTTCTCGAGTTGCTTGCTCAAATCCTTGTAGACTTTGAGAGAGATCTTGGCTTGACAATAGGGATTGATCGGATAAACCACGCACGCTCACCACGTTTTGCGCCACTTCATCGGCAACCACTGCCTGCTGGCCTATCGCCACAGTAATTTCCACCGTTTGCTGCTGGATAGACGTAATCGCACTGGCGATGTCGCTGAGGGCTTGCTCGACTTGCGTGGTTAAGTCTTGCCCTACTCTTGCCTGCTCAACCCCTGATTCCATCACTTGTTCAGCCTGAAGCGCACTTTGTTGCAGGGTTTGGATAATGCCTTGAATATTGGCGGTAGAATCTTGGGTACGCAAAGCCAGCGTGCGCACTTCGTCAGCAACAACGGCGAAGCCTCGACCTTGATCACCCGCCCGCGCCGCCTCGATGGCCGCGTTCAATGCCAGCAAGTTAGTTTGGTCGGCAATATTGCGGATCACGCTCAAGACTTCACCAATTTGCTCTGAGCTGCTTCGTAGCCGCTTAATCACATTAGCCGCTTCGATGACTTGAACCGATAATGCCTTCATCCCTTCGGTCGCACGGGACACGATTTGCGTACCACCAAGGGCCTGAGTCTGTGCCTTTTCGGCAAAATCATTTGCGCGTTGAGCACTTATCGCCATTTCTTGGCTCGTCTGCGCCATTTGAGTTGCTGCCGTGGCGACAGAATCGATTTGTTGTTTTTGCGATGATACCGACGAGACAGCTAAATCACACACTTGGCGCGCATCCATCACTCCAGTGCCGACCTCTTGGGTTAAGCTACGGGTATGCAGCAACATTTGCTGAACCTTTTCAGCAAAACGATTGAAAGCATCACCCAGTTTACCTAGCTCATCTTCCCGTTCCATTAAAATGCGTTGGGATAAGTCACTGTCACCCTCGGCAATATCTTCCATGGCATCGAGTAATTTGCTGAGCTGGCGTCTAAAGGGTAATAACATCAACCAAACAGTAATCCCCACTAACAGCATGATCCCTAATGCAACAAAACAGGCATTCCAAAAGGCTTTGGTAACAGGCGCTTCAATTACTTCATGGGGCAACATAAAGGCTAAGTGCCATTTCTGCTTAGGATAATCCCCGCCTACAGTCACAAAGGTCACTCGCTGTGATACGCCATTAAAAGTAACTTCGGCAAACCCCTGAGGCTCGCGCTGCATTTGTTGCATTAATGCTGTAAAACCGGAGGTATCTTTAAATTGGCTATCAATTTGATTGGCAAGTGAGCCGGGAGGGAATTTATTCGAGAATCCTGGGAAATACACAAGCTTACCTTCATCCGTCATCAGGAAGGCTTGGCCATAGTTGCGGTATTTAATCGGTGCTAACAGGTTTTTACCAATGGTATCGATCAGAATATCCATACCACCAATGCCAATAAGTTCGCCATTAGCACTATAGACTGGGGTTTTAACCGTTGCAGAAATAGAACCATCGTTGGCATCTACCGCAGGATCGCCCACAAACAGGCCACGTTGATCAATCGCCTCCTGCCACCAAGGACGCTTATTGGTGTAATAATCAGGATCGCCATCGAAACGGCCATTAAGGTCAAAATACTCAAAGGTGTTTGCCGAACCAAAGAATACTGATTTCACATCGCTATCACGGTCGGAAAACGAGCGAAAATAACGAATAATATCTTGATATTGCTGATCCTGCGCCAGATTACTGCCCCGGGCATGATACTGACTAAACCAGTTGATAAGCCCAGGCTCGGCAAATACCGAGTGGATTACTTGCCCCTTCGCAACAAAGTAACCACTGATCTCATTGGCTTTTAAGGCTACAAGTGCCGAAATGTCGGCATCCACCTGCTTACGTGTATTATTACTTTCTTTATTCACGAGCAAAGCGGCAACTAAAGTAAGCAGTACAGCGAGGGCACCGACGATAGTTACCACTAACTGCAAACTTAGAGAACGTTTTATATATCTCATTCATCTTCCCGTCTGGTTAACCAACCACTTAACATAAAAGCCTGCAAAAACAGCTTCACACGGTAACAATTTTTACCCGCCAACAACAGCCAAAATGATGAGAAAAAACGTAAACAAGTATTTGTAAAGAATAGACATTAATGAAATAACAGGAATCGCTAAACAATCCACCTCAAACAGAACATCTCATTACTACAGCTAATTTTTACAGAGTGTTAGACTAAATACTCAAAATCCCAAAACAAAGGCCAGTCATAAAATGACTGGCCTTTGTGCTTGAGCTGCGCAATCGGATATTGTTACATCTTAGTTTGCAGATAATTCGCTAAACCAATGCGGTCAATTAAACCGAGCTGTTTCTCTAACCAATACATATGGTCAGATTCGGTATCATCGAGCAGCACTTCTAAGATCTCTCGGGTTTGATAATCTTTTTTCTGCTCACACAACGCGATGACTTTACGTAAATCATCGGCCACCTTGTATTCATATGCGAGATCGTTACGCAGCATCTCTTCAACATTGGAGCCGATGTTGAGCGCTTCCCGCGCGGCCACATTTGGCACACCTTCAAGGAATAAAATACGCTGTACCAATTTGGCCGCATGGCCTTTTTCATCATCCGACTCGTGGGCAATACGCTCATAGAGTTCGTTTAGTCCCCAGTCTTCGTACATATGGGCATGCACAAAATACTGATCCATCGCTGATAACTCTCCGGTTAGGAGTCGATTTAACGCATCGATGACGTCTTTATCACCTTTCATATTCAGCTCCTATGACTCACTAATTTGCGATTGAAGATAGTTTTGAATGCCAGTTAAGCTAATCAGCTCCTGCTGTGACTCGAGCCAATCTAAATGCTCTTCTTCATCTTCAAGAATATCTTCGAGCAGATCGCGACTGACATAATCCTGCTCAACTTCGCAGAGTGTAATGGCATCCCGCAACAGCGAGAGTTGTTCCTGCACCATGGCTAAATCGCAATCGAGCATCTCTTGAGTGTGCTCGCCAATACGCAGTTTTTCGAGCTGTTGTAGATTCGGTAATCCCTCTAAAAATAATACCCGCTCAATAAGCTTATCGGCGTGTTTCATATCTTGGATGGATTTCTTGTATTCGACGTGGTTTAGCTTCTCCAGCCCCCAATGCTTGAACATTCTGGCGTGGAGAAAATATTGATTAATGGCCGTTAACTCACAGGTAAGCACCCGATTGAGTTGTCCCACCACTTTTGGATGACCTTTCATAAGTTACGATCCTTGATATGAGTGAAAGATTGATCTAAATCAAGCTTCTAGCCTAGTACAGTTTTCAAGCTAACTCAAATTTTCTTTATTTTTCACAAACTTAAAGATAAAAAGCATTCTCATTATCGCTTAGATTAGCCTGCTATCCTCCTCATAAATCAAGGATTAATGTTAACGATGCTAAATTTGAGGCAAAAAAATAGCCTCCAGAGGAGGCTATTTTAGTTGAAGCGGATAATTAAATGATCCGGTCTTTGGTTAACTTCGCTCGGCGCGCTTCTTCAGCTGCCATACGACGCTTACGCTTGTCGCAGGGATCATCACAATCGCAGGCTTTTTCAATCCCTAATACACCTAAACCGCCACAGCTTCCTTCAACGGCTTTGCGCTTGATGAGATAACCTATCGACATAAGCAAAAAGAACAGTAATAAAATCACAAATGCCGCGATAAAAGTGCTCATGTTAACTCCAACTACTTAAGGAAAGGCTTGAAGGCGTCACTGTAGTAGACTTTAAATCCTTCGCCTTGCTTTTCTATTAGCATTATCGCCAAGTGTTCTTTCTTGGCAAGCTCCAATGACGCTTCTGTGCCTAAAACCATCATCGCCGTCGCAAAACCATCGGCCGTCATACATTCTTTATGCAAAACGGTCACAGATGCTAACTTATGATTGATAGGCAAACCGGTACGCGGATCGATTATATGGGTAAAACGTTGACCTTCTTCCTCATAATAATTGCGGTAATCCCCCGACGTCGCCATGGCCATAGTGCCCGGTTCAATCACCTGCTGTACCGCCATGCCCTCATCGGTCGGCTTCTCTATGGCGACACGCCACGAACTGCCATCGCCTTTGGTGCCTTTAATGCTCAGCTCGCCACCAATTTCAACTAAGTAACCCGTTGCGTGATATTTATCTAAAATAGTAGCCACTTTATCCACGCCAAAGCCCTTGGCGATAGATGACAAATCCACGTACAAATGGGCGTTATGCTTGCTTAAGCGATTGCCTTCGATAGAAAGCTCACTGATACCCGTTTTAGCCTTAGCTGCATCAATCTCGGCTTGAGTCGGCACTTTGGTTGGGCGCTTATCGGGGCCAAATCCCCATAAGTTCACCAGCGGCCCTAAGGTAATGTCTAAGGCTTTGTCTGTCACGTGATACAAACGCATGCCTTCTTTAACCACTTTGACAGTATCCGGCGACACTTCGACACTTTGCTCAAGCGGTAACTGGTTGAAACGGGACAATTCTGAATTAGGTCGATAGGTCGACATCTGGTTATTGACTTGCTCTAGGGCTAAGTCAATTTCGGCCTGCAATAGCTGGGCCGTGGGCATTTGCTCATTAGGAACCACTTTAATATGGTAAGTCGTGCCCATTGTGCTGCCCGCAAGGGAGATAACCTCATCCTGTTTGCTACAGGCTGAAATAAAAAAGGCTAGACCTACAAGGACCAGCCAGTTCACTGAATGCTTCAACACTGAGGTTTTTAACACAGGGGTTTTTAACGCTAGGGTTTTAAACATAGTGACTAACAACTCTTTTGGATGCCCTTTAATGCAAAAGTTGCAGATGAGAGCTTTACTCCACATCTGCAACTCTTCTCACCTTGGGCTAATTCACATTAGCCGCCGAAGTCATCCAATAGGATGTTTTCGTCTTCGACACCAAGATTTTTCAACATACCGATCACGGCCGCGTTCATCATTGGAGGTCCACACATGTAGAACTCACAATCTTCTGGCGCTTCATGGTCTTTCAGGTAGTTTTCATACAATACGTTATGGATGAAACCTGTGTAACCATCCCAGTTATCCTCAGGTTGAGGATCAGACAGGGCCACATGCCATACGAAGTTGTCGTTTTCAGCCGCTAAGCCGTCAAAGTCTTCTACGTAGAACATTTCACGCTTAGAACGTGCACCGTACCAGAAGCTCATCTTACGTTTAGACTTCAGACGCTTCAGTTGGTCGAAAATGTGTGAACGCATTGGTGCCATACCCGCACCACCACCGATAAACACCATTTCTGCATTGGTATCTTTCGCGAAGAATTCACCGAATGGACCAGAAATAGTCACTTTATCGCCAGCCTTTAGGCTCCAAATGTAAGATGACATCTTACCGCATGGTAAGCTCAAGTTACGTGGAGGTGGCGTTGCGATACGCACGTTTAACATGATGATGCCGAACTCTTCTGGGTAGTTAGCCATTGAGTAAGCACGGATCGTTTCTTCGTCAACTTTAGATTCAAGATTGAAGAAACCAAAGTGC
The DNA here is from genome assembly GCF_012843185.1 of Shewanella sp. DNRA4. Lineage (NCBI taxonomy): Bacteria > Pseudomonadati > Pseudomonadota > Gammaproteobacteria > Alteromonadales > Shewanellaceae > Shewanella > Shewanella sp. DNRA4. The sequence continues at coordinate 219,521 of NZ_JABAIP010000005.1, read as the reverse complement.
TCCCAGTCACCACGGTATTTTGCCGGTACGTCGAAATCAGCATATTTAACATGGTGTGCAGGCGCTTCGATCTGGATGTAACCACCCGCACGGAACGGAACAGATTCACCATCAGGAATTTGCAGCTTCAGTTCTTTAATGAAGGTCGCCTTGTTATCGTTAGAGATAACAGTACATTCCCACTTCTTGATACCGAAGATTTCTTCGTCAAGCTCGATTTCCATGTCGTTCTTAACGTTCACCTGGCAAGACAGACGACAACCTTTACGGGCGTCACCCTTGCTGATGTGGTCCAATTCTGTTGGCAGAATATCACCGCCGCCAGACTTAACCACTACGCGACATTGGCCACAAGAACCACCGCCACCACAGGCGCTCGATACGAAGATACCGTTGTTCGCTAGCACGCCTAACAGCTTGCCACCGGCACCGGTTGTAATCGCTTTTTCAGGATCGTCGTTGATGCCGATCGTGATGTCACCGCTAGACACTAGCTTAGATTTAGCAAATAAAATCACTAACACTAAGACTAGGACGATAGCAGTAAACATACTCACACCGAGGTAAACCTCAAGCGGAGTAGATTTAAAAATACCAAGAATATCCATTAACTTATCCTTAGAAGGTCCAATTCAAGAAGCCGTTTGGTGTATCTTACAGAGACACACCAGAAAACGACATGAAACCTAAGGCCATTAAACCAGCGGTGATAAAGGTAATACCTAAACCACGCAGGCCATTGGGCACATCGGCATACTTCAGCTTCTCACGGATACCGGCCATCAATACGATAGCTAATGCCCAACCTACTCCAGAGCCGAAACCAAACACCACACTTTCGCCCAGTTTGTAGTCACGCTCAACCATGAATGATACCGCACCGAAAATCGCACAGTTCACAGTGATCAGAGGTAAGAAGATACCTAACGCGTTGTACAAAGGAGGAAAGTACTTATCCAGTGCCATTTCCAGAATTTGAACTAAAGCCGCAATCACACCGATAAAGGTAATGAATTTCAAGAAGCTTAAGTCAGCTTCAGGTGCACCAGCCCAAGCCAGTGCGCCAGGCGCTAACAGCCCTTGGTAAATAACTTGGTTAGCAGGAACAGAGATAGTTAACACAACAACTACCGCAATCCCTAGGCCCATCGCGGTAGTCACTTTCTTTGATACCGCTAAGAAAGTACACATACCTAAGAAGAAGGCCAGTGCCATGTTTTCAATGAAAACAGAGCGAATTAACAGGCTAATATAATGTTCCATCTCAATTACCCTTTTGCTTCAACTTGCTCTGGCTTATAGGTACGAATAATCCAAATCAGCATACCAATTAGGAAGAACGCACTTGGCGGCAGTAATAGCAAACCATTTGGTTGATACCAACCACCGTCAGAGATCTTGTGCAGGATTTCAACACCGAACAGAGAACCGTTACCAAACAGTTCACGTACGAAGCCAACGGCTAACAGAATCGCACCGTAACCTAAACCGTTACCGATACCATCCATAAAGCTCATCATTGGTGGTGTTTTCATCGCATAGGCTTCAGCGCGTCCCATTACGATACAGTTCGTAATGATAAGACCCACGAATACCGATAACTGCTTAGAAATCTGATAAGCATAAGCCTGCAGCAATTGGTCAACCACAATTACCAGAGAGGCAATAATGGTCATCTGCACGATAATACGTACGCTGCTAGGAATATGATTACGGATCATTGAGATAAACAGGTTCGAAAACGCTGTTACCGCAGTTAATGCCAACGCCATTACCAGTGCAGTTTCGAGCTTGCTCGTTACCGCTAACGCACTACATACACCAAGGACTTGTAATGCAATCGGGTTGTTGTTGACGATAGGTCCAGTCAGAACCTGTTTCAGTTCTTTAGCGTCAGACATTAGCTGAGACCTCCATTGCGTGCTTTTTCAATGAAACTCGCAAAACCTTCTTTACCTAACCAGAACGTCAGAGAGTGTTGAACACCGTTACTGGTCAGAGTTGCGCCGGATAATGCATCTACACCGTATTCAGTGCTAGCAACAGCGGGGTTTTTGGTTACGCTGATCGCAATATTACCTTGCGCATCAAATAACTTTTTACCATGCCATTTCGCTTTCCACTGAGCGTTTTGGACTTCACCACCCAGACCAGGGGTTTCGCCTTGCTCGTAGTAAACTAAGCTTTGAATCGTGTTCAGATCAGCATCTAACGCGAGGAAAGCATACATAGTCGACCACAGGCCATAACCATGGATAGGCAGGATCACACTGGTTAACTTACCTTGATCGTCGCGAACCAGATAAACCACTGCATCTTCTGAAACACGCTTAACTGAAGCGATATCGTTTTCAGGTACAAATGAGGTTTTCACATCGCGAGACGCTTTGCGTTGATCAAATGTATTGGCGTCAACACCTTCAACCCAATCACCGGTTTTTAAGTTAACTAACTTAGCTTCGATATGCTTACCGTAAGTTTCCAAAATTTGCGCTTTGGTCACTTTACCGGCTTTAGTGTCAATCAGACCTGCAGCTTCCAGAATGTACTTTTGCTTATCAAGCAGTTTGTTTTCTGCTTGAGTTGGGCGCAGTAATACTGCCGCAGTCGACACAAATATCGCACAAATTAGACATAAGCCAACGACGATAAATAGCGTTCTTCCGAACGAATCTCTATTACTAGCCACGAGCAATCCTCCGCTTGATATTTGCCTGAACCACGAAGTGGTCGAACAATGGCGCGAACAAGTTAGCAAACAGAATCGCTAACATCATGCCTTCTGGGAACGCAGGGTTAATCACGCGGATAAACACAGCCATTGCACCAATCAAGATACCGTATGCCCATTTAGCTTGGTTAGTGAATGACGCAGACACTGGGTCAGTCGCCATAAACATCATGCCAAACGCAAAACCACCTAACACTAAGTGCCAGTACCAAGGCATTGCAAACATTGGGTTAGTGTCGCTACCCACAACGTTCAGCAGCGTAGAAATGGCAATCATACCCAGCATTACACCACCCACGATGCGCCATGATGCGATACGGGTATAGATGATGACCAAACCACCTAAAAGAATCGCTAGCGTAGACACTTCACCGACAGAACCTGGAATGAAACCGAAGAACGCATCCCACCAGTTTTGGTTGAAGGCATAATCCAAATTGCCCGCAGCAGCTTGACTCAGTGCAGTCGCACCAGAGTAACCGTCAGCCACAACCCATGTAGTGTCACCAGACATGTTCAATGGGTAAGCGAAGAACAGGAATGCACGACCGGCAAGCGCTGGGTTTAAGAAGTTACGCCCTGTACCACCGAACACTTCCTTAGCCACAACCACACCGAAGGTGATACCTAGCGCCACCATCCATAATGGAATAGTTGCTGGCAAAGTTAAGGCGAACAGGATAGAGGTAACGAAGAAACCCTCGTTAACTTCATGACCGCGGATAGAGGCAAACAACACTTCCCAAATACCACCGACAGCAAACGTCACCGCATAGATAGGTAGGAAGAAACAGGCGCCATACCACATTAATGCAGGCCAACCAGAGTTTGCTGTCAGTTCAGTACCGAACATGCCAAACAAGCTCACTTGCCATACATCTGGGGTCGCAAAACCCGCAATTAATGCGAGTTGTGCTTGTAAACCTACGTTGTACATACCGACGAACATCGCGGGAAATGCACAGGCCCAAACCGTAATCATCATACGTTTTAGGTCAAGGTTATCGCGAACATGGGTTTTTCCCTTGTTCACTTTACCTGGCGTATAAAAAATGGTGTATGCCGCTTCGAAGAGGGCATAAAACTTTTCGTATTTACCGCCTTTCTCGAAGTCGGGTTCAATACGTTCGAAAAAATCTTTCAAGCTCATTAGCCTTCCCTCTCGATCGTATCTAAACAGTCACGCAGATATGAACCGTAGTCATATTTGCCTGGACATACGAACGTACACAGTGCGAGATCTTCTTCATCTAACTCTAACGCGCCTAGGGTAGCCGCACCGTCAAAGTCACCCGAAATCAGGTCACGCAGTAACATTGTAGGAAGAATATCCAGAGGCATTACACGCTCAAAGTTACCGATTGGCACCATTGCACGGTCCGAGCCACCAGTACTGGTCGTCATATTGAACAAACGAGAAGAGCTTAAGTGACCAAGGAATGCGCGAGTGATAGAGAACTTGTTGGCGCCAGGCAATACCCAACCCAAAAATTCTTTTTCAGTACCTTCTTCAAGCAGACTGACCTGCATATGGTAACGGCCTAAATACCCTTGAGGACCAACTGCAGTACGGCCATTCAGCACAGAGCCTGAAATGAAACGCACGTTACCATCTAAGGTTTCGCCAGCAGTCAACTCAGTCATGCTTGCACCTAAAACAGTGCGAACCAAACGTGGCTTAGCTGCTTTAGGACCGGCAATTGCAACTACACGTTCGGTATTCAGTTGACCCGTCGTAAATAGCTGACCAATGGCTATTACATCTTGGTAACCGACATGCCAAACAGTACGTTTTGCAGAAGCTGGAAGTAGGAAATGGATATGAGTACCAACAAGACCTGCAGGGTGAACACCGGCAAATTCTTCAACTTGGGCATTAGCAGCAGGAATATCGGCGCCAGGCGCTTTGCAAAGGTAAACTTTACCTTCGGTAAGTCTTGCTAAGACTTTAAGACCATTAGCAAAATCTTCTTTATGCTCGCGGATCACCACTACGGGATCGGCAGCATGGGGTTGCGTATCAATGGCGGTTACAAATATACCCGCAGCAGAAGAATCTACGGCTGGCACTTTGCTGAAAGGACGAGTACGCAATGCAGTCCATAAACCTGACTCAATCAGGTTGTCACGGACCAGTTGCGAGTCAAGCGTATCAAGAGCAGTGGCGTCATACTTAGCAAAGGAAACGCTTTCGTTACCTTCCACTTGAATAACAACAGACTGCAGCACACGCTGGGCGCCCCGGTTAATGTCTAATATAGTACCACTGGCTAAAGCCGTATATTTTACGCCAGGATTTTTCTTATCTTCGAAAATCACCTGACCTTTTTGTACTTTATCGCCCACTTTGATCTTCATCGTTGGACGTAAGCCAATATACTCTTCACCCAAAGTAGCTACATGTTTAATGGCTGGGCCATTATGGATAACTTGCTCTGGTCCGCCTGCTATAGGCAGTTCCAATCCTTTCTTAATTGTAATCATATCCACAAGCACTACGTTTTGAAGGAAAGACAATGCGCCGCGTTCCTGCTAAATACGTAGGTTTTAAACAAAACCTACTGCATTGAGCTAGCGCAGATTTATCACAGAAATGCGATCGCAATCACGCTGGTCGCGCGCATTTTACCCCAATTGCCGTGCCATCGCCACGAAAATTATAGGTGTTTTCAAACCTAAAATAAGGATTTAAAAGAATCATGCACTACAGCGTTCACCTTCCGACCGAGTGAGGGCTCAGAAAGAGAGAGTATTACGGTCACTAAATACTATAACATTAATTTTAAAAGAATTAATTTAGCAAAAGGTCGATATATCAAGATAACCAGAAATATAAATACCTTTTCGCTTTCTTGCTGAACAATCGTCAAACAAGATTTAACTCAGTTTAGAAACGCCATTGATAGCCCAAATAGCTGATCCGACCATTTTCTACTCGAATTCCGCTATTTGATGCTGAGGTTACCAAGGACTCATCAAGTAGATTTTCGACCCGAACATACAATCGATGGTGCTTATCAATATCGTAATTAGCCGCTATATCGGCACGCCATTGACCGTCAACACGCTGCAACTCACTACCATACTGACTGAAATCACGCTCAGATTGATAAGCAGCGACAAGGTTTAATTGATATTGGGCGTATTCAATCCCCGCACTCAATTGCAATTGATGCTCGGGTAACCAAGCCAGTTTGTCGCCCTCCAGGACGCAACCTTGGATATCGGTGCAGGTGCTAGTCTGATATTCAGCGCTAAGATACTGATAACTTATACCTAAGGGCAATTCAAATTCGCCCAGCACCCACTGATAACCTAGGCCGAGTTCAATCCCATAGCTGAGCACATCAGGAATATTCTCTTGGGTGAGTAGACGAGTATCAACACACATGGAATAGCTATCACAATCAACATGCAGATTATCAAATTCTTGCACATAGGCGCGCAAATCGGCCTTAATCCCCTCGCTCGCATATTGGGCGCTAACTTGATAATGGAGTGACTCCTGTGCTTCCTGAGTAAGATTGCCTGCACTCGCGGCTGCCCACGCTCGGCGGATATCAGTACTAAAGCGCCAATCGCCAGCGTCATACAGTACACCAAATTGTGGCATCCAATCGCTATCGGAAAAGTCAGCCTCATCAAGCCCAGGAAAGACTAAGCTAATCTCACGATTGACAATGACATGCTCGTAAGTAAGCCCTAACTTGATTTGCATACCTTGCCAACGCCATAAAGAGTCGATCGCCGACGTCAGCGCAGTGGCATCATCGGTGTAGGCTAACACCGCATTAGACTCATCACGCACTATACTTCTGTCCGCTTGCCACAAAGCCGTTTGATCACCGAAACGCATTTCGGCTTTATCGGTATGATAACGAGCACTGTAGGTAATTTGATGCTCTCCATATTGGTTTATCGCCTGAGTCTGAGCACCAAACGCACTGTAATCATTATCTTGTACCAACATATTGATATCGGCACCATTAACACTGGGATTTCGGTCAAAGGCGGCAATGTCGTAAAGCGTTCCCAAGCCAATATTTTGCCCATTAAACGCGCCAAGCTGATCCAGTTGTTGTGAATATGATTGATAGTAAAAGTCGCTAATCACTCGACTGTCACCCAAATCCACTTGATGTGATAACTGGTATTTATGCTGTCTCCCTTGGTGGTTATCTTGTGCTGTAGCGGAATATAGCTGTAATGGATCTTGCTGCCAGTCGGCAGCCGTTATCCCAAGCAATGAGCGATAACTATCGTCATCGATAAATTGATAGGTAAATTCAGTTTGCTGTGGACTGCGAGCACCAAGCAAGCTCGTGGCGTTGACCTTAAATAAGATATCCGTTTTTTTTCTGTCAGCATCACTACCGTTTAAAAAATTCGCATCGCCTTGTTGTTTTAAATAATTGGCGGCAAATAAGGCTCCGTATTCTTTTTGCTTAACGCCCCAACGCAGGCCAGCATTTACATCGGAATCTGTTGTCCCCTCAATTTGAACACTGCCGGATTGCGGGCGCTCAATAATATTAAGGCTTTGATAATCCACAACCCCAAACGCTCCCTGACCACCAACAGCCATATTGGCCAGTGGTGTAGTCGTCACACTTTGCTGTAATAAAAGATGGGGTAAGAGTTGCAGTTGAGGGGCTGAGTAAGGCGCAGGTGAGAAATACACCCGATCTTGCATTACAGCGACACCTTGGCTGGCAGAACGCATACTGATATTGGCGGAATTGCCACTATGGTCGGCTCGAAGCAAGGTTAAGCTATTAAGATTGCTTAATTGCATCGCATCATCGCTGGAATGGTACTGATCATTGAGCTTGGCTAAATCGAGCGTCTGAGAATGGAGCGGGTTTGCATTAAGTGTATTAGGGTAAACACAGGAAACCGCCAGCGCGGTCAGCGACATGACAAAATAGCGACTTGGCATACCAAGCTCCCAAAATTTTTGTTAGCGTACGGCGTTTGTTGTTATTTTGTAAAATAGCGGAATTAGTTCGAAAAAAAAAGCGACTAATGTCGCTTTCTTGACGCTTTCGCGTTAAGCCCATATTTGCGGCTTAGAGTTTACCTAAAATTTCATCACTGAGTTTTAAATCATCGTTGCGGTTAACACTCACACCAGCAGCGATAATATTGCGTGCAATTTCCTGTGCTTGCTCCAAAGAGTGCATCTCGTAGGTACCGCATTGATATTCGTTCAGCTCAGGAATTTCAGATTGTTCAACGACTTTCAGCACATCTTCCATAGAAGCAAGCCAAGCATCAGCCACTTGATGTTCAGTGGGCACACCAATCAGGCTCATATAAAACCCAGTGCGGCAGCCCATTGGCGAAATATCAATAATTTCCACATCATTGCCATTTAGATGATCACGCATAAAGCCTGCAAATAAATGTTCCAAAGTGTGAATACCACGCTCGCTAAGGATATCTTTATTCGGCGCGCAAAAACGTAGATCGAATACTGTGATCGCATCACCTTTGGGGGTAGTCATATGTTTGGCGACACGCACAGCAGGTGCATTCATTCGAGTATGGTCAACAGTAAAGCTATCAAGTAATGGCATAGGGATCTCCAAATTATCAGGGCGATACAACGCCACTGTCGCTATCTATTTATATGAGTGCAAGCATAACACCAAACAGTAACAAGTTAACGCAAGATGAAATCATCTCATATCAGTAAGGTGCTAATATGAACATTTTGGGTAAATAGCCATCATTAATGCTGTCGTTGTTGGCTGTAAGCATCTTCAGAAATCTTATGGTATTCACGCACGCCTTGCTCATAAGCATGATAAGCCCTATACACTTTGTCCATCATGGGATCTTGTTGCGCCTGCTCTGCAATCACCTGTTGTGAGATCCGTTCAAGTTCAGTTAACACAGCAGACGGAAACGCCTTAAGCTCTACCCCTTCCTCTTTTACTAGAGTTTCAAGTGCACTGACATTACGCGTGGTGTATTCATCCAACATATCTTGATTAATGGCACGCGCAGCCGTCTTAACGATGGCTTGCAAATCTTTAGGCAGATTCTCAAAAGCGTCCTTGTTAATTAAAAACTCCATATTGGAACCTGGTTCATGCCAACCGGGATAGTAATAATATTTAGCCACTTTATGTAAGCCAAAAGCGAGATCATTCACAGGCCCAACCCACTCAGCCGCATCGATTGAACCAGTTTGCAGAGCACCATAGAGTTCTCTTCCTGGCATATTGACGGGCACAGCACCGACACGTTTAAGCACCTCACCACCGAGTCCTGGCATGCGGATCTTCAATCCTTTAAAGTCAGCTATCGTATTAATGGGTTTATTAAACCACCCCCCCATTTGCATTCCCGTATTACCACCAGCCAGAGGGATAATGCCAAAGGGACGATAGACTTCCTCCCACAGCGCCATACCACCACCATAATGTAACCAGCCGTTCATCTCTTGTGCTGTCATCCCAAAGGGAATTGAAGAAAAAAACTGGGAGGCGGGGGCTTTGCCCTTCCAATAATAGGAGGCTGCATGCGCCATCTGGATTTTACCTTGGCTAACGCCATCGAATACCGCAAAGGCAGGCATTAATTCTCCCGCGCCGTAGACGCTAATGTGCAATCGGCCGTGGGACATCTCATCGACAAGCGTGGCAAAACGCTCAGGGGCCATGCCTAACCCAGGAAAATTTTTTGGCCAAGAAGTGGCTAAACGCCATTCAATCACATCTTTAACAGGAGGCCCTTCAGCAACGGAAATAGACTCCGCATGTTGAGATGAGGGATTACAGCCAGTCACGCCCAAAAACAATACCGCTAATAACAGCCCCCCCAAATAACGCATCACGCACTCCCCGCAACAAAAACTGTTAACCACATGAAAAATAGCACTCTTTTTGTAGAAAATAGGCGCTTAACTCGATAAATAGAACATATTGTTAACACAGAATATTCGACAGGGGAACCTAAGAATGAGACCAATTTGACTTAAAACAAAAAGCCACTTTAATAAAGTGGCTTTTTGTTTTAAGCATGACCCGTCCTAAATAGCGTTAATTAGCCGCGACAATTGGGGGTTTTAGGCACCTCGACGTTCGTCGCCCATTCACTTTGAGTAAAGGTATGAATAGATAGCGCGTGGACACCATTAGCTAACTCATCGGCTAAACAGTTGTTCACTAAGCGATGACGGGCAAGTAAACGGAGCCCTTCAAATTCATCGCTGACCACCACAACTTTAAAGTGAGTCTCTGAATTAGGAGGTACATGATGACGATGACTTTCGTTAAGCACTTCTAAATAGGTTGGTGAGAAGCTCTCAGTTAACTTCTGATTGATGGTCTCAGCCACTGTGCTCTGCACTTGGGTATTGGACATATTCAACTCTCAATATGGGTAAATCCAGTGGCCGCAGAGTACTGCTTCAAGTATAAAAGATCAAATTTCAGCGCCCGTTTTGCAACTTAAAACCTAACAAATCAGACAACATTTTGAATTCAATAACCTTTCAATTATCCATGATAATTAACGATAAGTTGCCTAAATGTGTAGTTCCAACGAGGCTCTGTGACCTTTAGGCGCTTAGGTACACTGTGCAACCAGTCACGTTGCATAGGCCAGTGCATAATTAATAAATCACCACTATGTAAACTAATCGTGTATTTAAGCTTGCTATGTTTATGTTTCATCACAAAATCACGAGTCGCACCTAAGCTGATGGAGGCAATATCGCTGCCGTGGGCAATTTCAAGTTCATCATCACTATGGGCTCCCATACAATCCTGGCCATCGGCGTAACGGTTAACTAACACCCCATTACTGCCAAGGCTAAAATCTCGCTGCAATTTATCGCGTAATTTTTGCAGATACTGAGGCCAAGGCAAGGCGCGAATAAATAGCCCCGAATACATATAGTCACATCCCAAATCGCCATACCAAACCTGCTGGCGAGGGATCGAATGGTATCGTCCAAACACTTGAATTTGCGGGCGAGTAAGCGGATATGATTGCGCCTCATTAATCAACGCATTTTGCTGCGCCTTACCTAGATAGTCCCGCACTAAGGTGATAGGTGGTTCGAGTTGTCCAATATCTAGGCTTTCGATGGCAAGCACATCATCAGGTGTATCCAAAGGATAATCCTCAAATTCGAATCCTAATTCAGCTTGTTTCATACCCCCACCTTATTCACAGTTCGCTCTTTCGACAATCAGCCTAACACCAATGATTGTAGTGTTTTACGTAGGTTTGCGCAGCGTTGCGAGTCAACAGTGTATCCAGCCTCAGTCTGAGGATTCAAATTTGACCAGTAAACTTGGCTGCCATGGTACGGCATCAAAGACATACTTCAAGGTATACAAACTAAGGCAAACATCGCAAGCGGCCATGAAATCTGCGATAATCAGCGCCTTATTTTTATTGGCACAACACAACATGACGACACAATTTTCAGTAGCAGGAATAGAACTCGAACTATTTCGCTATCCCGCATCGCAGGAATCGAATCTTCAAGCGTGGGATGCCGCAGACGAGCATTTAATCAATAGTTTGATTGAAGGTGAACAACCAGCTGTGCCAACGGCCATTATTAACGATAGTTTTGGCGCCTTAAGTTGCGCCCTCTCGCGTATCAATCCCAACTGGCCGCTTCGCGTTGAAACCGATGCCAGAACCAGTTTTTTAGGTGCCGAACAAAATCATCATCGCAATCAATTGCCGATGGATAACCTGCAATGGTTTACCAGTCGCGACACCTTGCCTCAAGATGTCGCCTTAGTGTTGATAAAATTACCGAAGAATCTCACCTACTTTGCCCACCAGCTCATGCGCCTGTCACAGGTATTACCCGCTGGCTGTCGCGTCTTAGTTGGCGCAAAAGCCAAATCAATCAACGCGAGTTTACTGGCATTATTTGCTAAACACTTGGGGCCAGCGAGCGCCAGCCTTGCTTGGAAGAAAACCCGCGTGATCACTTGTATTAGTGATGGTAAGCCAAGAACACTGCCAAATGAAATCATTTGGGATATTCCAGAGTTTAACCTTAAAATCAGCAACTTAAGCAACGTATTTGCCGCCAACAAGCTCGATATTGGCGCACGCATTATGCTCGATAATCTGCCAAAAGGTGAATTTAACACGGTTGTCGACCTTGGCTGTGGTAATGGCGTGCTCGGGCTTCGTGCCGCCCAATTATATCCCAATGCCGATATCCATTTTATCGATGACTCCGAAATGGCTATTGCCTCGGCAAAGGCCAATTGGACAACCAATCAACTCCCCGAAGGTAAGGGACATTTTCATTGGGATGATTGCATGAGCCACTTTCCCGATAATGTAGAGCCTGATTTAGTGCTGTGTAATCCGCCCTTCCATCAAGGTGAGGCCATTACCGATCATATTGCTTGGCAAATGTTTTTAGATGCCCGTCGTCGGTTAAAAAATGGTGGGATTTTACATATCGTTGGCAATCGCCACTTGGCTTATCATGTGAAATTACAACGCTTATTTAAAAACTGCACCACCGTTGCCTCAAATGGCAAATTTGTCATCCTGCAAGCCCAAAAATAGTCCTTTCTACACCGCGAAACTGGCGCTAGCGATTAGCGCTGTTTTCGCAAAATTAGCTCAGATGCTCATCATCAGAATGTTCTGAACAGCGGCTTTTAACTAGCCGCCGCCCGAAGTTGTCAGTACAATCCGCGAAAGCAAATACATAAAACTAAACGACTTAGACTTTTATGTACCTGATTTATATGGATAGCGTATTTGGGATACTGATATGCCGTTAAAGGATGACGTAGAGCAACTCAAGGCAGAATTGACGCAATTAACGTTGCAGCACCTCGCGCAGCAATCTTCACTTGACCGCCAACTAGCTGAGTTCTCAGCCAAACTTGATACCTTAAGCTTAAAGCTTGAACAGCAAAATAATGGTTTCATTCACACGAGCAGCATAACTGAGCAATCTGCTGCCGAGTCATCCCCGATTGCGTTCACAACAGATGCCCACGCAATGGCGAGCCATGCCGCTCTGCAGTCCGAAACGGTTTCACATCCTATTGAGTCACAAGCACCAGCCACGTCACCTTGGCAGGATGATCCATGGCAGCGCCAAACTAACCCGCGCTCTCGCGAGCAACATGATTCGCCACAAGCCACTGATATCGAGCTGATAAAGCAAACTCGGGTAGAACTAGGTGTTCAAGCAACAAGTCAAGTAGAAGCCCAAGTAGAAGCCTTTTTATCGCAAGGCGTTGCCGCAATAATGGCGCCCTTTGTGGCCATAAAAGAACAGCTAAAAGGCTTCTATCAACATTATCAAGTGAAGGGCTTGGGGCCAGTGTTTTTAATGACTGTGGCCGGCATTATTACCCTCACCCTAGGTTTTGGTTATCTGCTGCAATATTCCATCAATCACTGGTTTTCTGAACTCGGTAAAGCATTACTCGGTTTTGGCTGTGCAAATGCGATTATCGCTGGCGGCATTTTTATCCGTCAAAAACGCCAAGGTATGGCCGACTTTGGCTCTGGAATCGTTGGATTAGGGCTGATCTTAAACTACCTGTGCGCTTATTTTATTGGCCCCTATTTTGAGATTATTCCCAACGGCGCCAGCTTTATTCTATTGCTATTGATTACCTTAGCGGGCTATGGCCTTTCAATGCGCCTCGATGCCAAAGTCATTGCGGTCATCGCCTTAATTGGTGGCTCAACGGCACCGATGATGCTGTTATCCCAAAGCTATGCGCCGCTGCAATATATTCCCTACTTACTGCTGATTGGTACTGGGGCATTAGCACAAAGCCGCAAATTGCAGTGGCCATTACTGCTTGAAATGACCGCCTTATTACATATCGCTTGTATTGAAGCCTTCAGCTATTTTGTCGATTTACCACTCCAGCAATGGCATGGCGAAGCTGTGCTGGCCGTTGTGAGTCTTAACGCGCTCTTTTATCTCTATGGGTTAGCTGGGCTTATCGTTAACTCATCGACAACATCACTAAGCCATAGGGTATTGGCACTGCCGATTGCGTTATTGGCTTTTGTGATCTTTGAGCTGACACAATTTACTGAGTTTGCAGGTGAAATCTTTATCGCTAACGCACTAGTCTGCGTAGGACTGTACCTTAAACTTAACAATCGGCTCGCTAAATCCCAATCTAGCCTCTTGCTAGTGTTTGGCGGAAGCTTTGCCGCCTTTGCGGCACTTTATCTGGTAAGCCATGATTTCTTAGGGTTAGTATTGCTACTCGAGGCAATATTACTGTTGTGGATTGGACTCAACGAAAAACTGATTTCAGTGCGCGCCGAAGCCTATGTCTTGCTAGTGATGGGACTGGTGCTCAATGCCTACAGCCTACTCTCGGGCTTGACCTTACTCGAACTCGGCGGCTTATCGCCAGTGGGTGCCCTTGGCTTCCCCCTTATCGCGTTAGCCTTAAGTGCTGGCGGATTGTTCTTTACGATCAATCAACTAACAAATAATGAATTAATACTTTCCAAGTTAGAAGGACAACTCAGCTATCTACTAAAAGAAAGCCTCAGCGGGTTTTATGTCGCGACGCTATTGATTACAGCTTATCTTGTTAGCAGTGATTACTACCTCGCCATTGTGCCACTCCTTAGCCTGTTACTCTTATATTTAAGTAGCAAAGACAAACTGGTGGTCAGTGAGTTTGCCGCCTGGCTATTGCTGCTACCATTGTTGTTTGCTGTAATCGAAGGCGTTACCCTCTCCGGCAGCATGAGTTTTAGTGCACAACCACTGATGGCCCAAATCGCGCGGATTGAATTGTTCGCCGCCCTATTGTTGGGTCATTATTGGTATCGTAGATACTATCCAGAATCCTTATTCGCTCAGGCCGCTAAACAGATACAAATCGGCTGTTATCTTCTTTTACCACTGTTTTTATTACCTAAAGTCATCCGCAGTTATTGGGAGTTTACCGCAGCCGCATTCTGGTTTAGCGGCCTATTCAGCCTTGGACTTGCCTATTTGGTTAGACACAAAGCCCTTGAGATTGAAACTAAAATTCTGACCTGGCTTGCCATACTCACCACAGCGAGCTTATGTCTGATTGAAATCTGGCAAGGGCTTATTGCGCTGCTGATTGGCATGCTTGTTATGGGATTTGTACTCATTCGTTATCGCACTCTCCCCGACAGGTGGCGGCTACTATTAACCCTTCAATGGCAACTGAGTCCCTATTACTTTGCACTGCCGCTGGCTGTACTTGTCTATGGATTAAATCGCACTGATGTGGTGGCTTGGTCGATGACGGCTTTAGCGCTCAGTGGCTACTTTGCACTATTACTCCAAAGAGGGACTAACCATACGGGTGAAAAGACCAGCTTATTCGGTCACATTGCCAGTGAAATCCAAGCCGCAGTGCGCTCAAGCTACAGTCTTGCCTACGGCCTTTGCCTTGGCTTAGCGCTGCTGCCTATCCTGCTGCATTTTGAGATATCGTTGAGAGTAGATTTAAATAATGCGTTACTGATCCTCTGCGAATTTACCGCCTTAGCATTGCTTGCCACGCTGATATTATGCCGCGGCGTTGCTATCCGTTTACATCGACGCTTCTTACCGCTGCAATGGTTGAAATGGGGTTGGCATGGATTACTTGCGCTCAGCTATCTCACCTGGAGTTATGTATTTGATAACATGATTGCCGCACCGCTCAGTGCGATTTTATTAGTGGTGCATGGCAGTGTATTGATGTTTATCAGCTTAAAACCCCAACATGCGGATATGATCCGCCTCGCCGCAGGGCTCTTTACCTTAGCCACGCTCAAGGTGTTATTACTGGATATGGCGTCCTTCGAACTGGTGCAAAAAGTGATCGCCTTTATGTTAATTGGAGTCATTTTACTGAGCGTATCTTACTTCTATCAAAAAGCGCGTAACCGCCTTCAAGAAGCAAATGAGTAAGAGACGTTTATCCTTCAAACGCAAAAGGCCGCTTCTGCTAGCGGCCTTTTTCAAACACATACGATGATATGACAAACTTTACATCACAGCTTTTTCCAGCGCCTGCGAAACATCGGCGATAATATCGTCGATATGTTCAATGCCGACGGAAATACGAATGAGATCTTCAGACACCCCAGCTCTAGCAAGTTCATTCGCATCCAGCTGCCTGTGGGTGGTGCTGGCAGGATGACAAGCTAACGATTTCGCATCACCAATGTTCACTAAGCGCAAAACCATCTTCAGGGCATCAATAAACTTACCTCCCGCGATTTTACCTTCCTCTGGCGTTGCCGCTTTAATACCAAAACTGATGATCCCAGAGGCTTTACCGCCAGTGATCTTTTCACAATTCTCACGGTAAGGACTGCTCGGCAGAGCACCATAATTTACCCAGCTAACGGAAGGATGCAGTATCAAGTATTCGGCCAATGCCAACGCATTTGAGCAATGGCGCTCCATTCTAAGGCTTAAGGTTTCAAGCCCCTGCAACAGTAAAAAAGCACTGTGTGGTGAAAGTGCCGCCCCCGTATTACGCAGCGGCACCACACGGCAACGTCCGATAAAGGCCGCAGGGCCAAAGGCTTCGGTGTAGACCACACCGTGGTAGGAAGGATCGGCCTGATTTAGCAAGGAAAAACGTTCTTTATTCGCCACCCAATCGAATTTACCCGAATCGATAATCACACCGCCAATGGTTGTACCATGGCCGCCAATGTATTTAGTGAGGGAATGAATAACGATATCGGCACCATGCTCAAACGGGCGACATAGGACTGGCGTGGCGACAGTGTTATCGACAATTAAAGGCACACCATGTTTATGGGCAATCTCGGCTAAACGTTTAAGGTCGACAATATTACCGGCGGGGTTACCGATAGACTCACAAAATAACGCCTTGGTTTTGGCATCGATTAAAGCTTCAAGTCCTTCAAAATCATCAAAGGCCGCCATCCGCACTTCGACTCCTTGGCGCGGCAGCGTATGAGCAAACAAATTGTAAGTACCGCCATAGAGCTGGCTGGTGCTGACGATATTATCGCCAACCTGAGTAAGAGCTTGAATCGCATAGGTAATAGCCGCCATGCCAGACGCCACAGCAAGCGCACCGATCCCGCCTTCAATGGCGGCAAGACGCTGCTCAAGTACGCTGGTCGTTGGATTCATAATCCGCGTATAAATATTCCCAGCAACTTTTAAGTCAAATAAATCAGCACCATGCTGGGTATCATCGAAGGTATAGGACGTCGTTTGATAAATAGGTACCGCAGCAGCTTTAGTCGTTGCCTCAGACTCATATCCGTGGTGTAACGCCAGTGATTCAAGTTTCATTTTTGCTTCCTTCCCCTGAAAAATTCCCAACCATTGCGCCTAAGCCAACACAAACATTGGGGGCACTTTGCGAAAATAGACACTAAAACCGCACAAGATTTGTGCACTGCACCCAAGCTACCAGACGGCCATCTAGAAGTCTAAACATTTTTATACATAGTGCTTTAAAATTTAACAGCTGCAATTAAATAACAAGTATTTTGAGTAAAATAAGTTTCACCCATTTATCCGTTATTATATTGTTATTAATATGACAATCATTTTCAGGCTTGCTTTATTTTTTTAGTTGGCCTATGGTATGGACAGTTTATTAGTCATTAATCATTAACTCTGTTAGATGATTAATTTAATCTTAAAATTATATGGAGATGTAGCCCGTGTTAAAAAATGCATTTTCATTACTCAGACTTAAGTCAGCTTGGTTAATGCTGAATACACTTGATTATTTATCCCGCGCGGCACGCCTGTCTCTTAAATTCCCAGTTTAAGCCGAGTGCTACTCGCACTCGGCATCTGATTACCCACATTTCAATTTATTGCTCCTATTTTTATGCTGGGGCTTAGCTGTTATCTAGCTCATATTTGGGGTAGCTATGTTTTATTCTTTTTTTAGTAATCTATTTCAGTCTTTTATGTTGAAAACAGAAACCTATTACTTGCAAAACAGTTTTAATGCCTCATTACGCCCCACCGCACTGGCGGCGGTGATAGCAAAGCTCGATCAACTTAAAAGTGAAGAAACCCTAGATAAAGTGACCGTTGGGCGTGAAGTGCTCCTCGTTAATCAACAGGATCAGCAGGAGTATCGTATAGAACTGGTATACCCACCTAGACACAAACAAAGAGCGGGTCGCTACTCTGTCATTTCCGATTTAGGTGTGAGCTTACTGGGGCGAACCAAAGGTGAATATGCTGAGGTAAATATTTTAGGTAAGCCCGTGCTGTTTATGGTGAAGGATATTTCACTTAGCAAGAGACAACCTAAAAATTAACGGAAAAAATAACAACTTTAGAATAAAGCATGTTCAAATTTCAGTGGCAACATGCTTTTAGGTCGCTATTTGCGGCGGCATCTAGCACAGGCATAAAAATATATTGGAGGATACGATTTTGAAGTTATTTACTGGCCGCGAAATAAATTAATAGCAGAGAGCTAACACTTACTCCTCTTAAAAACTTACTAAGTATGGCAGCGCTTATGTAGAAACCATAAAGAGGTCAAAGTGTTTTATCTCGCTCAGAATGCTTTAAATTATTCAAATTTATCGATAGATTAATTTGAACTAACTGTCGGTGAGAATGCGGCGCTACACTCGATAGTTTGACTTTACTTAATCTCATTTTAGTTAGGAGTATTTTCCATGAGTAAAGAAAAAGCGAAAAAACCGCCGATGAAAACCTTAAAAGAGAAGCGACAGGATAAGCGGAATCGCCAAAAAGCCTCCGATTAATGCCTGTTATAAAAATCCCTTAAATCCTCTCTTTTATGACATAGGGTGCGGCAATAGCCGCGCCCTATTTTTATGCCAGCTGGCGGCGATATTGCTCGGGTGAGTATTGAGCATATTTTTTAAACATCACAATATAGGGTGAAGTTTGGTTATAGCCCAATGTCAGGGCAACTTCTTTGATTGATAAGCCTTCACGTAGCAATTGCAACGAATAAATAAACTTATGTCGCTGACGCAATTCAGTAAAACTCATTCCAAGGCGGTCTTGGCAACGCCGAGCGAGTGTGCGTTCTGTGGTATGTAATTCACTCGCCCAGCTTTTAAGACTTATTTGACTGGCTGGCTCGAGTTCAAGTTGCTGCAAAATAGGTTGCAACAGTTTATCGGTACTCGAAGGCAAAAATTGTGGCTGCGCCTGACCTAAGATTAACTGGTCAATTAACACCTCAACCAAACGTTTATCCGCATCCGTTTGTGCAACACGCACCTGTCGCTGGCGGAGATCGTTCACTATTGCCTGCGCTATCGGCGTCACCACAAGTAAACAAGTTTCATCAGGAAAAACCTGCGCCCGACTGGCAACAATATTCAATGAGCAGTAATGGATACTGCGGCGGGTGTAACTCTCATGCTCTACGCCTGCTGGCACCCAAATCGCATATTGGGATGGCGACAAAAATCGTTGTCCAGCCGCATGCAACTCCATAATGCCACCACTGATCAGCTGTAATTGCCCCCAAATGTGGTTATGTTTTGGTGTAATGGTATTGGGCAGAAAGGCTTCATAGTTGAAGAAAATATCTGCCACTGGCGCTTGCTCCGAGCTAAGTGGATGGTAAACAGGGCGCATCGTACTCCTAAAACTCGACTTTATATCCAATCAAAACATCGATTGACGCGGTGGTTGTCTATCGAGGAACTGACATTGTCTTTTAAGCAATATTTATATCATAATAGACCAGCAATAATAGCGACTATCTATGACAGCACGTTTGCCACTTGGCATCGGCTCGTTTCCCCCAATGAAGACTGACCTATGTTGTATTTATTTCCACTACTCGCCGTAATGATTTGGGCGGGTAACGCCATTGTTAACAAACTTTCCTTTGGAATTATCGCCCCTGAAGCCATTGCCTTTTATCGCTGGTTTTTTGCCATGCTTGTGCTTACCCCTTTTATGCTCAAACCCGTCTTGAAAAAACGTAGAACAATCATTCCTCTACTACCGAAATTAGCAACCTTAGCCGCCTTAGGAATGGTATTAAACCAAAGCCTTGCCTATTTTGCCGCTGCGACGACAACCGCCACCAATATGGCATTAATCAACTCGATAGTGCCTATGGTAAGCCTGTTTTTGGCGGTACCTTTACTCAAGCAAAAGCTCTCGCCATTAGTCTTTGCTGGCAGTGTAATTTCACTACTGGGCTTAATGTTTATGCTAAGCCACGGGGATATGGCTAATCTGGCGATTGGGGTTACTGAGGGAGATTTATTATTACTTATCAGTGCGTTTGTGTACGCCCTTTATGGGGTACTGCTAAAACGCTGGCAGCTACCGATATCGACGTGGGAATCAGTGTATATTCAGGGCATTATCGCTGTGTTGATGTTAACTCCGCTGCTGTTTAGTGCGCCAAGCGTCACGATTAGCAGCCAAGCTGCACCACTTATTGTGTACGCCGCCCTTGGCGCATCACTCATCGCCCCTTGGGCGTGGATTAATGGCATTAGCAAATTGGGCGCCGAACGCACCAGTATTTTCTTCAATCTAATGCCAATTCTGGCGGCTATATTTGCGGCGATAATCTTAAATGAGACCTTAGCCGTTTATCACTACCTTGGCGGTTCAATGGTTATCTTGGGGGTAATGTTAGTGCAGATAAAGCCCAAACCTAAAATATCAGCCCTAAGCGCCTGTGCTGAATAAATCGACTCAATAGCCCCATATCAGTGGGGCTTTCCTACGATGATTCTCCTTAATTTTCTGTTGTTACTGCAAACCACAAAATAGCGACTAAGCTATTTAATAAGCAATTTTGTCAGTACGTTATGGAGTACCCTATGTTTAATAGTATTCGAGTAAAGTTTTCGCTGATGTTTGCCATTATGGCGACCGCCTTGATCGTTATGGCAATTACTGATGCTATGCAAAGCCGCTCAACTCTTAAGCAAATGCAGGAGTTTAGTCAGTTATTTAATCCTGCGATTTCAGCCATTCTCAACGCTGACCGCGATCTCTACCAAGCACAGCTAAGTGAAGAAGTGTTACTCAGGTCCGATCTGGGTAGTGACAGCCGTAAAAGCGAAATAGATAACTGGCAAGAGAATGTCGATCAGGCTCGCGATCGAATGGGGGAGTTTAAAAAACTCTTGCAGGATCATGCCCAAGTATTGCAATCCACCAATGGCTTTGAAGCACAGTTTTCGCTCTGGTATCAAGCCTCATCTGACGTGATAAATGCAGTAAAAAATAGTCAGTTCGACCTAGCAAGACAACTACACGAAAGCAAATCCAAAAAAGAGTTTAAAGCCCTAAGAAACATCTACAATGCCGCAGGTGAAGCCGCCGACAATCGCGTTAAAGAACTGGATTTACAAGCCACCGAGCAGGCTACAGCCCAAACTCAAATGTCAGTTACGATCGCTACGCTTGTCGCTATTGTCGCCCTCGTGATTGCCTACTTTGGCCCTAAGATTATTGTCAACGCGATTCAAGACATTACTAATAGAATTAATGATATAGTCGATGGCGATGGCAACTTAACCCAACGAATTCCTATCACTCGCCAAGATGAAATTGGCGAACTGGCCAATGCTTTTAACTTGTTCGTTGCCCAGCTGCAACAGATGGTAATCGCCATTATCAGTCAAACCAAAGATGTGAGCCATACCGTTGAAAACCTAGCGACTAAATCAGCTACCACCATAGGGATCAGCCACGAGCAGGAACAATTTGTCGACACCATAGTTACAGCCGTAAATGAAATGAGTGCCGCGGTAAGGGAAGTGGCCAGCAACGCCCTGCATACTGCTACCGAAATCACTAAGGTCAATGATCAGACTATTGAGGGGAAAAAAATCCTCACGCAATCGGTGCATCATATTCAGCAATTGTCTGAATCGGTTAAAAATGCCGTTGCTGTTATCGAAAAGCTCTCCGTCAACTCCGCTAACATTGCCTCGGTACTGGATGTGATCCGCTCAATTGCGGAGCAAACTAATCTGCTCGCTCTTAATGCTGCCATTGAGGCTGCTCGTGCTGGTGAACAAGGGCGTGGTTTTGCGGTGGTCGCCGATGAAGTACGTACTCTGGCGAGTCGTACCGAAACGTCGACTCAAGATATTCAGAGCATGATCGAAGAATTGCAGCGGGGCGTTAATGATGCGGTGAAGAGTATTGAATCAGGCGCCAGCCTCACCCATTCGACGGTTACCCTTGCCAGTCAGACACAAGATGCCTTAGATCAGATCCTAAATTCCACTTCTAAAGTCAGTGAGATGTCGACTCAAACCGCGACCGCAACAGAAGAACAAACTCACGTCACTGAGGAAATCAATCGTAACTTGACTGAACTGTCTGATAAAACAAGATATTGCAATATAGTGATCCAAGAAACACAGCAAATAGTGGTCAATACCCGAGCCATTTGTAGCAATCTACAAAAAGAAGTCTCGCGCTTTAAAGTCGCTTAAATAGAGGCATTTGAGATACTGGCCAAGCCTAAAAGGATTGGCCAGTTTTTATTTAAAACAATGGCTTGAAGAGAACAACCCGATAGGTATATCAAACTGCGGCACTTCAACCACACCGCCCTGGTACCGAGCATGTTTAAATATAACGGTTAACAGACTAACTGGCCGCCGAGCTGATTAATTTTATCTTTTGCAGCTTTAGCTGAAAGATAACCAGCCACCTTGGTTAGTGCATCTGCACGCCATGCGAAAGGCGCTTGAACGCTAACAACACGCTCATTAGACGCATCAAAGCTCATCATATCGACATTACCTGTCGGCAGTAATAATGCTGGACAACCTAGGCTCAATTGCTGCGAAACTCGTGAGCTTGCCAGAGCCATATTGCGGACTGTTATCTTCTGGCTTAATCCATTTGAGCCTCGACAAAGCACATCCAAGGAGGCAGAACCAAATACTCGCAAGTCCCCTCCCGCATTGACCCAACCACCAGAAACCCCTGCACGACGTAACTCACTTACTGCCATATCAACCGCATACCCCTTGGCGATACCGTCAAAAGTAACAATTAATGGCCGAGCTAACCGCGCTTGGTTCCCTTTAATTTCAATATCTTTCCAATCGCCCTGCAAAAGTAGCGGCATACCAAGGTAGCAAGGTAACGCCCCGCGAGACATCATTTCACCACCAATGGTGCAATTAAATAAGTTGTCGCTGGCTTTACCAAACCACTTGGCTAATTTAAATACCCTTAGACTATCTTGGCTTAGGGTGACCCAATGGCCAGGCTGACGGTTTAGAAGATTTAACTCACTATCTTGCTGATGAAAACTTAATAAACGTCCAATTTGTGCAATGCGAGAAAAAGCCGCAGTAATCGCAGCTTGAATGGCTTGCTCATCGAGTGTTGGTTGGCTGGGTTCTTCAACTACCGATTCGACTGCAATTTCAATTAACGTGCCCAGTAATGGCTTAGCTCTTCGTATCACGATGCTGCTGGCTATGTGAGGTGTGGATGAAGGATCACCGTTTTACCGCATCTGGTTACTAACAGCAAGAGTGGCCTTAGTATATTATGCGAAAAGATACCCGCAAAATTAAAATGTTAAAAACTAACATAACTCCTCACACTCTCAGCACGTAGTACTGTGTCAAAAACAACAGAAAACCTAACAACACCGAATCGTACACCAACTTAAGATCCACTAAACTGTATCAGCGGTGGAGGAAGAAATAGCCCCCTATTGCTATATTACTGAGTAATCCACATTTAGCATTGGCTAACAACAACCAGTAAATCATTAATAGAATAATTTTAATATACTGTTTATTAAGATTAAAAATTAAGACAAACCACGATTTAAACCTCTTTTTAACGAACAGATTACAACGGAAGTAAAAACATCTAGACGTCTAGATTGACAGTAAATTGGCAATCCAATATGCTTGGCACCAAGTTGCTAGGATATGATGCCAAGGCGACATAGATTTAGAGCGAGTTTGACTGCCAAGGAGCACGCAGACAACCCGCCGAGTAAAAGAGAAATTACATTGAGTCAATCAACCCAAACCACTGCACCGAGTAACCCGGCATCATTTGTTGCCCTATTACCCTTATTCGTTTTTTTAAGTCTGTTTATTGGCGCAGGCGTCTATTTCCAAAGCCAAGGTGTGGACTTTGCTTTCTATCAATTACCGAGTGTTATCGCTATTCTGCCGGCCATTATTTTGGCTTTGGTGCTATCAAAGCAAAAATTAAATCAAGCCATTGATACCTTTATTGGTGGAATTGGCCATAGCAATATTATTGCCATGTGTTTAATTTACTTGCTGGCTGGCGGCTTTGCGGCGGTAGCGAAAGCCACTGGCGGTGTCGATGCAACCGTAGCCTTAGGTTTATCTCTTATTCCCTCAAACCTATTACTTCCAGGCTTTTTTGTGATTGCCGCCTTTATTGCAACGGCCATGGGTACCTCTATGGGCACGATCGCCGCCGTGGCACCTATAGCCTTAGGCGTTGCCGAACAGGCACAAATTGATTATGCCCTGATGGCCGGCGCCGTGATGTCTGGCGCACTGTTTGGTGATAACCTCTCAATTATTTCGGATACCACGATTGCGGCCACTCGAACTCAAGGCTGTGATATGAAAGATAAATTCCGCGAGAACCTGATTTTTGCTATCCCAGCTTCACTGCTGACCTTTGTTGCCTTTGTCATCGCAGGACAAGGACAAGCCGATCTAGCCGCTCAAGAAATTGACTTTATTAAGGTGATTCCTTACCTGACGATTCTAGTATTAGCAGTTGCAGGACTAAACGTATTTGTCGTCTTAACCTTAGGCATACTGCTTGCGGGTGCCACAGGCTTGCTGACGATGGACTATGGCGTGATCCAATTTGGTAAGGATATCTACGCGGGCTTTAGCAATATGCAGGAAATTTTTATCCTGTCGATGTTAGTCGGTGGTTTAGCCGCGCTGATGCAGCAACAAGGTGGTTTAGCCTTTGTGAGCAAACAGATCGAAAAGCTCATCACCCGTTTCTCAAAAGCCCAAGGCGAAGCCTCATGCCGCGCGGCCGAATTAGGGATGGCGGGAATTGTAGCCGTGACCAATAGCTGCGTTGCTAACAATACGGTGTCGATTGTTGTCACTGGTGACATTGCGAAAGATCTCGCAGAAAAACACGGCGTAACACCTAAACGAGCTGCCAGTGTACTCGATATTTTTGCCTGTATTATCCAAGGGTTAATACCCTATGGCGCCCAAGCACTGTTAATCGCCTCGACATTTAGCATCACACCGCTAGCAGCCGTGTCCCATGCATGGTATTGCATGATCCTTGCAGCAGTAGCTATTGCAATTGTCATGTTCCGTAAACGCCACTGATGTAGTTAAGTATCACAAGGTTTATTGAAAGCAACACAAAACAAAGGGAGCCACTTGACTGGCTCCCTTTGTTTTAAAGGTTAAATGCAGCGCTATTTAGAATACTTGCCTTCATGAAGGGATTCAGGCAAGTTACACCCGATTATTCAACCTTGCCCCTTAACCCACACCACTATTCATTAAAAGCCAAATGAATCCAAGACAGCGTGAACCCAGTTTTT
This sequence comes from Shewanella sp. DNRA4, assembly GCF_012843185.1. NCBI lineage: Bacteria > Pseudomonadati > Pseudomonadota > Gammaproteobacteria > Alteromonadales > Shewanellaceae > Shewanella > Shewanella sp. DNRA4. Next base: position 194,237 of record NZ_JABAIP010000005.1, on the reverse strand, counting down.
ACGATTTACATCGCCTAATCACTTGGTTGATTGTGGGAGCCGCACTGCTCAGTGCGATAGGAGTGATGGTTGCACTGTATGGACAATACCAAACCATGGGCGTTAGCGCCCTATTTATCCGCGCCGATTTTTTAGGGGACTATACCCACTCGCCCCTTGCCTATGTGTTTAATTTAGGATTATTGGCCGCAGGGATTTGCATGCTGATCTCTATGGCTGGGCTGTACTTACTCAAGCTCGATAGCTTTAGCCAATATATTGCACTCACAGGAGTTTGGGTTGGCACTTCGGTGATTTTGATGGGCATTTTTCCGATTAACTTTTTAACCATGCATAGACTGGTTTCCACTAGCTATCTCTTAAGCACGCTAACCTTGCATGCCTTAGTGATTATTGCCGGAGTCGTTCCTAAACTTATCTGCCCAAGACCCTTGTTTTACTTGAGTTTATTAAGTTTTATCAGTGCTATTAGCCTGAGTTTACAACTGGATTGGAGCCAACTGGATTTTCCGCCCTGTGATATAGACAATCACTTCTGTTTGGTTAGTGCCAATATGTGGCTGCAAACGAACCTCAATATTATTTGGTGCTTAAGCCTTGCATTTGCGATGCGTCGTTTATCCAAAATCCTGTATTATCGCGCCCAAGTCCATCACCCGTTTTAACTTAATCGTTTATGCGTCTAGCTAAATACCTTGCCCAATGTGGTATCAGTTCACGCCGAGAGGCCTGCCGCTTAATCGAGGCAGGACGCATTACGCGAAATGGTAAGATTGCCACACATCACGACCCAGTCCAGCTCGATGCAGATGGTCAATGCCTTGATAGTATTTGCTTGGATGCAAAACCTGTATTAGGCAGCGAAACTCCCACCTATTGGCTATTCAATAAGGCCGTAGGTACAGATTGCCGTTTACTCAAAGACGATAAATCCAGCTTGATCCACTTACTACCGCCAACACCAAGACTCTACCCCGTCGGCAGATTAGATAAGGATTCCCGCGGATTATTGCTGCTCACTAACGATGGCGAACTCACCCACAAACTGATGCACCCCAGTTTTGCCCACAGTAAAACCTACCATGTGCAGCTAGAGAGGGCCTTCACCGATGAGTTTATTAAGCTAATGGCCAGCGGCGTAAAGTACAAAGAAGTAGATACTCTCCCCTGTAAAGTTCGTAGGCTTAGTGAAGATAGATTTGAAATAGTGCTGATCCAAGGCTTAAATCGGCAAATTCGGCGGATGTCCAGCGCCTTAGGTTATAAGGTTATCGATTTACAGCGAGTGGCCTTAATGACACTCAGCCTTGAAACAGTAAGCGAAGATAATTGTACAGAAAGCAAAGCAGCAACAAACACACTAAACACTCTACCAGAGGGAGAAATGCGACCGCTAACACCCACTGAAATTACAACGCTAAAAGCCGCACTAGCGATATAGTCAGATGAGGTGTGGTAACGAATCTCAGACCAATGTGACGTTACGCCCCATAAACCATTTATTCAGCTAAAAGATTTTACACTGTGCAGCGCTAACTAGATAACCTGAGCTCGGGATAGGTAGAGCCGCTGAATAGGCATCTTTTCGGGCCTCTGTGCGTTGGTCTGTCTAACCATAGCTCGCTATAGTGTACAACTGAGCGCCTTGATATGCGCGAAAATCTGCGTACTCAGTCAGAAAGAAAAGATTTTTCCTTTCAAAAAATCATTTATGACATTGATTTAGTTTATTAAATTTAGATTTTTCGACACTCGTTACCCCGAGTTCAGGTAAGGTAAATTATTATGCTTTCAACATGTGAGTGGTTTATTGTGAATTTAGGTGATGCGCTTATTTCACAATCAACATTAAGCGCACATCAATATCACCTAACCAAAGTTTATCAACAAGCTGGTAGCCCTGAGAATCTGCTGGCAGTATTTAAACATGAATCCCAAGATCTCCATTGCCACATAAAGCTATTTCTTACTTCGGAATTTCAAGAATTAGCAATGTTAGATGGCGCCGTAAGATGCGTGAAACCTAATTTTAGCGGTACTAGCTATTTGGCGGGCAATCCAAGTTATATGCTCAAAAAATAGTGAACAACTACACATAGAGGCTATACAGCACCCGTATTGCCAGCAGAATCAATACCACACCAGAAAGTTTATCAATCAAGCCCGCTTTTTCCCGCAACTTAGGCAATATACTCGAATGGGATAACACTAACGCAATTAAGGTGTACCAGAGCCCATCAACTACCAGTGGTGTTAGTACGATAAGTGCTTGACCTGTAAAACTACCTGCAACCATCACAAATTGGCTAAACAGCGCTAAAAAGAACAGCATAATCTTAGGATTGAACAGGGAAATCGCGATACCATCGCGCGCCGCCGTGAGCGTATCCGTCGCCTCCCCCGCCGTAAGTTTTGCCTGCATGCCACCGTTTGAGCGTAATGCTTGGATCCCCATCCATGCCAGATAGAGCGCGCCTAAAATCGCTATCCCATTAAAAACCAAAGGCGCATTTTTCAGCATTACCGCAAGACCAAGTAGCGTGACTAGCGCATAGACCCCTATGCCAATCGAGTGCGCCCAAGCACACACAATCCCTTTCCCGCGACCACCGCCTAAGGTATGACGCACGACCATCGCCAAACTCGGCCCAGGGGACATAGCGCCCAAGCAACAAATCGCCAATAGTCCCAACCAAGTACTAAAGCTCATTTTCACCCCTTTAAAGCATAAAAAGGCCCTCAAAAGGGCCTTCACAGGAGTGGCAGTTTAACACTGGCCTAGCAATACGGTCACTCTCATTTCACCCCGTTGGGATGATAAAAAGCGCGAATATCTTGCACCAGTTGCGCAAGCGATGCAGGCTCTACATACATCATATGACCCGCCTTGTAGTAATGCATTGTGACGCGGCTATTATCAATGCCGTTATCGGCAAAGGTATTTTCAGTCGCAAAGAAGGGCGTTGCGAAATCAAAATATCCGTTACCGACAAAAATACGCAAGTCTTTATTCTCGCGCTGCGCTTGTCCTAAATAGGGTGCCACATTCACATAATGCATTTGTTTACCGCTAATATTCCAGTTCCAGCCACGGTTAACATCGGTGGAAAGCACGTTGAAGGGGCGTGATAATTTAACCCCTAAATCCTCATACAGATATTGATGGATAGCCGCTGTATAAGCACCATCAATACCATATCCTGACGGGTCGTTATCGGTCGAGTCACCGCCACTGTCGTAATCTTTGCCAGTATAGCGACTGTCTAACCGCCCGATGGTCAAATCCTGATCCCTGAGCAATTCCTTGGTATAGCGACTCGCACTCACCCGTAAATTTACTCTGTCGAGGTAGGACTCACTCAGGCCCGTAAAACGCGCCAACTGTTTGCGTACAGCTTGATAATCACTTTGCGCTAAACGGCTGCCCTGTAATAGGGCTAAGGCGTAATCCTTAATAGCAAATTGACGCGCCTGTTCGACAAATGCTTCGAGCCCCAAGGCCTTATCGGCATCACTGACTTTGTTATGATAAAACGCAGTCGCCGCCATGGTCGGTAAAAAACCAATGTAGGGTTGGTTGTTACCCGGTTGATAGCGAGCGTGACTAAAGTCGAGAATCGATGAAATCAGCATCACGCCATTGACAGAGATATCGGTCCAGCCGCCTTGAAGTTCATCCACTAATGCCGCGGCTCGCGTCGTACCATAGCTTTCACCGGCAAGGTATTTGGGCGAATTCCAACGCTTATGTTTAATCAACCAACGGCGGATAAACTCGGCAATGGATTGGGCATCTTCTTTTACTCCCCAAAAATCGGTGCCTTTCTTCTCACCCAGGGCGCGGCTAAAACCGGTACCCACAGGATCGATAAACACTAAGTCAGATTCATCGAGTAATGAGTAATCGTTTGCTTCAATCCGATAAGGTGCCGCACCATCATCTTTGGCATCACTGGGCACAATCACGCGTTTGGGCCCAAAGAGTCCCATGTGCAGCCAAAGCGAGGCTGAACCTGGGCCACCGTTAAAAATAAACGTGACTGGGCGTTTACTACTGTCCTGCACATCATCCCTTAAATAAGTAATAGAAAAGATACTAGCCTGAGGCTCACCCTTATCATCCTCTAAAATGGTCTCACCACTAATGGCTTGATAACTAATCTTCTGATTTTGAATCGTCATTTTATGCTTAGTGGTCACCACCTCTGGCACTAACTTATCCACTTTGGCTTCGCCTTTTTGAGCAGGCTCGGCATGGCCGACCATGGACACAGTAAATAACAAGGGCAGCAACATACTTGCCCATGTTAGCCCTGCGGGCGTTGACTTTTTATTTAGCACTCGCATCAATTATCCTTTCTTTCTGTAATCATTATTTTGTGGTCTTTTTATTAGTGCACCAGCTTACAAAGACTGTGCACTCGGCGCAAAAGCACAATTGCAACTGAATGCGTCAAAGGTTTAATCGGCTTTTAAAACATAAATTCACGCAGATTTAAGCTGTTAGCCGCTAAGATAGAATGGATTATCGGAAACTTATGTAGGCATCTATGGGCACTATCACTCTCATCAGTCTGGTCATTCTCGCATTACTTGTGGGCGCGATTGGTCTGTTAATCTGGCAACGTAGCAAAGGTAAGCGCATTCCACTGGCGGTGATTTTTGTGTTGGGATTTTTCGCCGTTGGCCTAGGCGGAATTATCGGTTTTGTGCATAAAGGCGAAGATTATCAAGCCTATCAAAAGCTACAGTGGCGCACGCTGGCCCCCGAAAAAATCGCCCCACTGGTCGCCCAAGGCTACACAGTGTTTGTGGATATCACCTCAGACTGGTGCAGCATTTGCCAAACCAATAAGGCTGAAGTCACCCATAGGGAGCAAGTGGTGAATGCACTGATGGCCGACAAGATTATTTTGATGCAGGGAAATTGGAGCGAAGCCGATTCCACCATCGCGAACTACATGCAACATGAAGGAGTACCGGGTACACCTTACAATAAGGTCTATGGCCCAAGGGCGCCTAACGGCATAGTGCTGCCTTCAACACTCACCATAGAGGCCGTACTTAATGGCTTAGCCCAGGCTAAAGCCTTGTAATCTATTTTGCTTATTTGGCTTAATCTTCAAAAATGGAGTATTGAGAGCGCAATAAAAAAGGCTGCATCGCAGCCTTTTTGCACACTTCAAATCAGTAGAAAGCAATTTTCCGGAAAGGTGGGCAGAAAATCACTCCGTACTCTCAACAGCCGTCTAACCCCAAAACACTATAAAAATAGTTTTATAACTAGCGAGTTACTTAAATAAATATCTTAGCGAAGTAATGCATATTCCCATATAAGGGTAAGCGTACTGGTCTATTTCAACCTTGCCAACAATATTTATGAAACATTTTTATAACAATTTGGCAATTTAAGCCAGCACTAAATAAAACTTTCTATTGATTAAAATATAAGCTTTTTATTATCAATAAGTTAATGGTCAGACCTCTAAGCTAGCCTCTAAACCATTCTATTCAAACATTACAAAGCAACTCACGATATATCGCGACACGACTCAAGGGGTTATACTCTAGGCACTCATTCGTATTAAGGAATCAATTGAATGACATCAACACAGCCCGCCGCAATGCCCTTGGATAAACATTTTCTGCCAGAGAATCAGTTACTGCTCAATGCCGTGGGTGAAGGCATTTATGGGTTTGATTTAAATGGTAATGCTGTCTTTATCAATCCCGCCGCCGAGCGCATGACGGGCTGGAAGAATGAAGAGTTACTCGGCAAAAATATCCATAATTGCCATCATCATAGCCATGCGGATGGCAGTCATTATCCCCAAGAAGATTGCCCCATCTACAACACCTTAAAGGATGGGATAGCAAGGGAAATTACCCACGATGTGTTTTGGCGTAAGGATGGCAGCAGCTTTCCAGTGCATTACAGCTCTACGCCAGTCTATCGGGACAACAAACTTATCGGTGTAGTCGCGATATTTCGTGATATCAGTATTCAAAAACAAACCGAGCAGTCGCTACGCCAGGCTTTAGCACAGGTTCAAGCTCTGTCGGAGCAACTGGCCAGTGAGAATCATTATCTCCAAGCCGAGTTAGCCGATAAGACTGGCGATGTGGATATTTCGGGCAGTAGCGCGGTGATCCGCCATATGATCCAGCAACTGCATATGGTGGCCAATACCGACAGTACCGTATTGATTTGTGGCGAGAATGGCACAGGCAAAGAGCTGGTTGCCCGCAACTTACATCAACTGAGTCGCCGCAAAGATAAGCCCATGATCAGCGTTAACTGTGCGGCATTTTCAGCCTCACTGTTAGAGAGTGAGTTGTTTGGCCATGAGAAAGGCGCCTTTACGGGTGCGACTCAACAGCGCAAGGGCCGCTTCGAACTCGCCCATCAAGGCACCCTGTTTCTCGATGAGGTGGCCGAATTAAGTTTGGAGGCGCAATCTAAGTTACTGCGAGTGATCCAAGAGCAATCCTTTGAGCGACTCGGCGGCAGCGAAACCATCAAGGTCGATATTCGATTAGTCGCCGCCAGTCATCATGATTTACTCAAACGCGTTGAACAGGGCTTATTTCGAATGGATCTCTATTACCGCTTGAATGTCTTCCCAATCCAAGTGCCACCGCTCAGGGCGAGACTGGAGGATATGCCCGAGCTTGTCTGCCATATACTGCACTCCCTTAACCGTAAGCTGGGTAAAAAAATCCGAGGGGTAAGTCAAAAAGGCCTAAAAAAATTAATGGCCTACAGCTGGCCTGGTAATGTACGCGAATTGCAGAATATCCTTGAGCGTGAGGCTATATTATCTCAAACGGATATTTTACATATCCATGCCATGCCCACGAATCACCTACAGACTCAAACCGCGGCTTCACCATTACAAACCTTGGCCGAGGCAGAAGCACAGCATATTGAGCAAACATTAAAACTGCTGAACTGGCGTATTTCGGGCGCAAACGGCGCAGCCAGTGTACTCGGCGTCCCGCCAAGTACCCTCAGATCGCGAATGAAGAAGCTCGGGATTACACGTCAAATCACTAATGATGAATAGTCTCAAAAACGCGATATATCGCCAATTGACGATATATCGCGACTCACATAAAAACCAATCTAATTTAAATCAATAAATATCAAATAGTTAAATGCAAATTATTTTGGCCTAACGCTTGCTATAGGGGAGCCGAATCTTATTTAAGCCGTTAGGACAGCATATGCCCAAGAGTGACACCCAACACAGAGAGAACGCCAAACATCCCTCTGCCGAGCAATTTATCCCCGTAAAAAATATCCAGGCAGATGATAAGCCTGCACACAAAAGCAGTGGCCAGATTCATTTCCGAGAGCAGAAAGGCTATTTTCAGCGTCTCAGAACCACAATGAATAGCCTGTTAGTACTGCTGTTTTTTGCACTGCCGTTTATTTCATTTGATGGTCGGCAAGCGATACTGCTGGATGTGAGTCAGCAACAATTCTTCTTTTTTGGCCTCACGCTCTGGCCACAGGATTTCACCTTACTCGCTTGGGTGTTTATTGCCGCGGCTTTTGGCCTCTTTTTTATAACCGTGTTTTGGGGACGGGTCTGGTGCGGCTATCTTTGCCCACAAACCGCGTGGACCTTTATGTTTGTCTGGCTCGAAAGCCAAATTGAGGGTAACAGCAATAAACGCAAGTTGCTCGATAAGGCGCCATGGTCTGCGAGTAAACTCAGTAAAAGAACGCTCAAACACAGCCTGTGGGGATTAGCCGCCTTGATTACTGGCTGTGGATTTATCAGTTACTTCATCCCAGCTCGTGAACTCTACTTGGATATTTTTACTGGCAACGCCGGCTTTTGGACAACCTGCTGGGTATGGTTTTTCGCGATTTGCACTTACTTAAACGCTGGCTGGATGCGCGAACAAATGTGCTTACACTGCTGTCCTTATGCGCGCTTTCAGGCCGTGATGTTCGATGCCAACACAAAAACCGTGACCTATGATGCCACACGCGGCGAAGCACGCGGCCCCCGTAAACGCAAGCAACAAACCGAACTCGGTGATTGTGTTGACTGTAACTTATGTGTTGAGGTCTGCCCGACGGGGATTGATATTCGCCAAGGCCTTCAATACGAGTGCATTAACTGCGGCGCCTGTGTCGATGCCTGTAATGAAACCATGCAAAAATTCGACTACAAACAAAACCTAATTAGCTATGTCAGCGAGAATGAATTAAAGGGCATCACCCATTCCAATTTGCGCTCGCCACGCTTTTTAGGTTACGGCGCTGCCGTTGTTATTATGTTGGTTGTAATAGGTTTAGATCTCTCCAGTCGCAGTGAGATTCAGCTTAACGTCATTCGCGACAGACAGAGTCTGTACCGCGAAACCGCCGATAATAAAGTTGAAAATACCTACCAGCTGAAGATCCGTAACAAGACTCAACAAACCAAGCAATACCAACTCGCGGTCAACAGCGAAATGCCATTCAGCTTAATTGCCGACCCGGTAATCACCCTCGCGGCAGGTGAACAAGCAGATTACCCCGTGACAGTATTAGCCGATAAGAATGCAATCCCTGCGGGACGCAAACTTATCGAATTCTCGGTAACTGATGTCAACGAACCCAAACAAAGCGTCAGCCAAGAAACCGGCTTCTTTAGCCCTTAATTCATAGCCTCAATGCTCCCATTTAGCCGTAGACAACCAATAAGACGCCATCGATTGAGCGTCTTATTGGTTTTTAAAATGGCCACATCCTATTGCGCGCCCTTTTCTTTCCCCCAATTCAGCTAACAATTGCTATAAAAATGCCCCTAAAACATCAACACGCCCTAATATACCCGAGTTAATAAAGACTTAACTCTACTCCGCCCATATAGAGTAAAAACACTATTTTTAACATAAAGATAGTAGCAATCTTTGGATAGAATTATTTGGCGATAAACATTGACCTTATAGGTTGAATCCTTCTAATCTAAACACTCGTTTGATTTTAAAATAATAATAACGACTAAACCGATTTGAGGTAGTTAGGCATGGCATACGATCAAGAGTCACAACTCGAACTTGGCAAATACTCTTCACTCATAGACTTAATCGAACGCACTAGCCAACGCTTTGGCGATAAAACCGCATATGCTTGCTTAGGTAAAAGCAGTAGCTTCAATGAGATAGAACGTGATTCACGCTATTTTGCCGCCTATTTGCAGAATAACACTAACCTAAAACCTGGCGATCGGATCGCGATTCAATTACCCAATATTACCCAATTCGTCATCGCCGCCTATGGTGCACTACGAGCAGGCCTGATTCTCGTCAACACTAACCCGCTTTATACTGAACGTGAGCTTATCCATCAGTTTAATGACTCAGGCGCTAAGGCCTTAGTGGTATTGTCAGATCTGTTGCCAACCCTCGCCAAAGTGGTTGCAACCACACCAATTGAATTGGTGATTTCGACCCACCCGTTAGATCTTATCGATCCACAAGTTCAGCCCAAAACGGGGCTTAAAAATGTCGAATTCTGTCACGTATTAAAACAAGGTGCAGAGCTACCGTTTACGCGCTTTATGCCCGCCTTAGGCGATTTAGCCGCGCTGCAATATACCGGTGGCACAACGGGTCTTTCTAAGGGCGCAATGCTGACCCACGGTAATATGCTCGCCAATGCGGCGCAGGTAAAATCCCGCATCGGCAGTGTTATCACCGAAGGGGAAGATACCTTTGTCGCGCCACTGCCGATTTACCATATCTACGCCTTTATGGTGAACTTGGTGCTGTATTTTGAATGTGGCGGTTGCTCGGTATTAATCCCTAACCCCCGTGATATTAATGGCTTAATCAAGACGCTGGCGAAATACCCCTTCACCGGTTTTGCAGGGCTTAACACCTTATTTGTCGCCTTGTGTCATCAACCAGAATTTAAGGCACTGGATTTCAGTCATTTAAAAATCACTATTTCTGGCGGTACAGCGCTGACCGCTGCCGCAGCCAATCTATGGCAGCAAACCACAGGCAATACCATCAGTGAAGGTTATGGCTTATCCGAGACCTCGCCAGTGATCTCGCTCAATGCACCGGGATATCAAAAGATTGGCACTATCGGTAAGCCCGTTCTCGGCACTGAGGTCAAACTGTTAGACGAAAACGGTAATGAAGTCGCGCAAGGGGAAGCCGGTGAGCTCGCCGCCCGTGGCCCACAGGTGATGCTAGGTTATTGGAATAATCCCCAAGAAACGGCTAATGTGATGACGGCTGATGGTTTCTTTAAAACGGGGGATATTGCGATTCTGAACGAGGAAGGCTTCCATCAAATCGTTGATCGTAAAAAGGATATGATTATTGTCTCTGGCTTTAACGTCTATCCTAATGAAGTCGAAAACGTGCTTGCTAGCCACCCAAATATCATCGAATGCGCCGTAGTTGGCGTAAAGGATGAGCACTCTGGAGAAGCAGTCAAAGCCTGTATCGTGCTCAAGGATGACAGCCAAGACCCTGAACTGATGAAAACCACCATCATCAACTTCTGCCGCGAGCAACTCACTGCCTACAAACTGCCTAAGTTGATTGAATTTATGCCGCAGTTGCCTAAGAGTACTGTGGGTAAGATTCTGCGTAGAGAACTCAAAAATCAGCCTTAAAAACCATTAAGTAATTTGAACGGCTTTAAATCAAATAAAACCCCAGAGCAACACTCTGGGGTTTTATTTGAGCCTCTTTACCCAATCCAAGTCTTACTCGCTCAATGGGTTAACCTCATCCGTTAGCAGCTGCAAACTGGCAAACTCTCGATATAAGGCATTGGTTTGCATTAGAGTTTGATGCTTACCACTGGCAACAATTCGCCCCTTATCAAACACAATAATTCGATCGGCATTAATTACGGTTGCAAGCCGATGGGCGATGATCAGCGTAGTTTTACCCGCCATTAACTCATCAAGCGCCTGCTTCACTTTTTGCTCACTCAAGGCATCGAGTGCACTGGTGGCCTCATCGAGTAATAGGATAGGTCTGTCGGCTAAAATGGCCCTCGCAATGGCAATACGTTGTTTTTGCCCGCCAGATAAGCGCACACCGCGCTCACCCAAATAGGTTTGATAACCTTCATTAAATTCACTGATAAACTCATGGGCACGGGCCGCAATACAGGCATCGATCACTTCCTGCTCGTTGGCATCAACGCGGCCATAGCGCACATTTTCTAGCACACTAGTAGCAAAAATCACTGAGTCCTGCGGCACCAGTGCAAACTGCGCCCGCAAATCCTGTGGTGAAAGCGCAGCAATATCAATCCCATCCAATAAGATACTGCCAGATGACGGCACATAAAACCGCTGCAATAACTGAAATAGCGTGCTCTTGCCGGCACCACTCGGGCCGACCAAAGCCACCCGCTCGCCGGCATTTATTACAAGGTCTAAGTCGCTGAGCACTAACTGAGTTTGCTCGGGATAATGGAAGTTAAGTTGTTGCAGTTGCAGCTCGCCGCGTACTTTATCTGGCAGAGTTTTAGGCACCAGTGGCGCCGGAATATCGACCTCAGTTTCGGCTAATTCGATTAAGCGTTCTGCGGCGCCCGAGGCACGTTGGATTTCCCCGACCACTTCACTAATGGTCGCAACCGCGCCTGCCACCATGACCGCATAAAACATAAAGGCTGAGAGTTCGCCGCCCGTCATCTTACCCGACATCACATCGTGGGCGCCGACCCAAGTCACTAGCGCAATGGCAGCAATACTGAGGAACATCACTGAAGAAATCAGCAGCGCGCGGTAACGAATGCGGCCGCTGGCGGCGGTCATCACATCTTCGACACGGCCGTTAAATAAACTGCGGTCCTTATCCTCATGGCCATAGGCCTGCACTGTGTGGATCTCATGCAAGGTTTCATCCACATAGGCACCGAGATCCGCCACCCTATCTTGGCTCTCGCGCGCTAAGGTGCGCACCTTTCGGCCAAAGAAACCGACAGGACCCAACACCAAAGGCACGGCCAGTAGCACGAGCAGCGTCATCTTCACGCTGGTGATTCCCATCATCGCCAGCCCACCAATAACCGTCACGCCGGAGCGCAGTGCCATAGAGAGACTCGAACCGACAACGGTTTGAAGTAAGGTTGAATCGGCGGTAAAACGTGAAATCACCTCACCAGTGCGCACCTTGGCATAAAATGCCGGAGATAATTTAAGTAATTGATTATAAACCGCAAGCCGAATATCGGCACTGACACGCTCCCCAAGCCATGTCATCAGATAAAAGCGGCAAAACACCGCAGTGCCACTTACTGCGGTGATGAGCAGCACCAATAGAATAATTTCATTCAGTCGCTGGGCGTTATCCTTAATAAAACCTTCGTCCACCATCAAACGCACGCCCTGACCTAGAGATAACCAGGCCAAAGAACCGATCAATAAAAATACAATCGCCGCGACAACTCGCAAACGATAGGGCTTAAGAAATTGCCAAATCCATGGCAATACTGCCCGTTGGCGAACCGAGGTGTGTGAAGATTGTTGAGACACAATGGACTCCAATAATGGTCGAAGAGGTGGAATGCTCGAATCGGTGGGCTCTATGAGCGGTTTGTTCACTCTTGTTATCCTTCGGCTTTATTTGTCATTCAACTTAGCACAAATGACAATGAACTGAGCACACAAGAAAGCGCACACGATAACCAAAGTGATGCTAGCAAAGCAAAAATTCAAGGCTAAGAATATAAAAGCCAAAAATAAACCCGCATTGATAGCGGGTTTATGATTGCGCCTTGAGTAGGGCAAGATCAAAGTACAGAAGTGTAAAACACAGATATCTAAGCTACCTGCATATCTTCAAGCGTTTTTGGGGTGCCATGGTGACCATCACGCTTCCAGTTCACATCGAGTAATTCACTGCCTGTAAGAGTAAAGGCTTGGCCAAAGCCTTTGACATACAATCCTTGATGGGGCGCTAACTTGTACAGGTTAAAGTCCGTCAGCGCTGCCAAATTATCCGACATGTCGCCAAAACGTTTAGATAACAGGCTGACTCCTTTGCTAAACGAGGGCGTGTCACGTGCAACCGCTTGAGCCATGGCATCAAAGGTTAATCGTTTACGGGCGAATACAGATTTGGCTTCGACTTCATCCTCCACCAGCATCACAGACACTTTAGTAGACTGTTTAAGATTATGGCCGTGGCGCGCTAAGTCACTCACCAAGATATAAAAACCATCGTCTGCTAAGGCAAATGGCGCGTAACTGGCATTAGGTTGACCATCGGTATCGACGGTGGCGAGTTGTAAGGTTTTACGTTGCTGTTTAAAGACCTCTATTTCAGGTAACAGTTTGTCCCTTAAACGCTGTTCTTGCTCGGAAATGTCAGGCTTCATATTGGTTTCCTCAATAAATTACGTTCATCAATGTTAATCAGCAAAGGTAGCGGCCAGCGCTTTAAAACGGCGCACTTGCTCGGGAAAAAGCACTCTTTGCTTGTCACGTCCTAAATAAACTTTAAATACCACTTCACCCTGAGGTCCAAAAAAGTTAATGGAATGGCTCTCGCTGCCCCTAAAAGGTCTGCTGATCAAGGCTATCGCCCGCATGCCATCCAATTTAAGATGGCCATGTAAGCCATCCCCTTTGCTGTAGAGGTTGTAGTAACCATGGGCAAATTTTCCTTGGGGAAAATCGCCTTTAAATTCAAATACACTGCCCGAAAGCATCACTATGGTGGTTAACGAACCCCACTCGGGTAAGCTTTGTAGTAACTCGTCCATATGGGCCAAAGGTAAAAACACTCGCTGCGCTTTAGGTAAGGCGGTAACCACCTCAAGCTCGGCAATCCCTAACTCACTGGCCAATTGTGCAGGCATTAAATCTGTTTGAGTTTCAAATCGTTGTCGCAATATTTGCTGGGTTTCAGCATTTGAATCTCGGCGACTCAACACGTTATCCGTGTTTTCAATGTCGACTGTTTGGGTCATTTCCTAGATCCTCTATCCCAAGGCTTAGAACATGTAGCGTGCAGACAGCTTCATATTACGGCCGGGCTGATACAAGGTTTGCCATGCCTGCAGATACTTCTCATCACCAATGTTTTCAATGGCAAAATCAACTCTCAGGCCCGACATCACGCCCATCGCGGGCTCCCATGCTAGGTACACATCCCATAGGGTGTATTCATCATATTTTGCAACACTGTAGCCTGTAGGAGTATTCGTTTGGCTGGCAACATAGGTCACTCGCGTGCCTAGCTTCATATCGCCTTCCATAATCCCTTGGGACAAGTCGACATTAAACTTATTGGCTGGCATCCCTTCGATATAATCGCCAGTGTTACGGTCTTCTCCGCGGGTTTGACCATAATTCATCGCTAAACGCGTTTGTCCGATGCGATAACGACCGCTGAGCTCAAAGCCCGTTAATTGAGCGTCTTCCACATTGTTCCACGAGGTTGTTTGCTCGAGTCCTGGTATCCCCCGATATGGATTAGAGACTTGCTGAACAATAAAATCGTCCACATCGTTACGGAAGATGTTTAAAGTAATCGCTAATTCATCATCACCTGCTAAGTCATTGAAGCGAAAGTCAGCTTTAAGCTCTTTATTACGGGCCACTTCTGACTTTAGGCTAGGATTTGTCGCAAAGGTGTTACATAACCCTTGGGGTAAAAAACCCGGTATTGGCGGAATGCAGTAATGGGTACCGCTAGAGAACATTTCCTCCACCGTCGGCGCTCGGAAGGCCTGATCATAGCGCGCACTTAAGGTCAGCCATGGCTGCGTTTGCCAACTTAATCCAAGTGAAGGAGATAGCTCAGTATCATCAGCAGATGCATTCAGGTTATGACTCTCGTTTTTAAAACTGTCATAACGCAAAGCAGCATCGAGGTTTACCGTTTGTGTCAGTTGCACATCCGCCCGAGTAAAAGCTCCCCATACCGTTGTTTCGCCATCAATATCCTCAGGACGCTGCCCAACCTGTCCCTTATCGTCTCTGACAGTTTTAAGGGTATCGCGATAGCCATCCACACCGTAGGTCAACTTAGTGTTACCGAGTTGAGAACTATTGTTCAAATTAATGCCAACGGTGCGGTATTCAGTACTATCTAATTGGCCTTTAGTGACACGGTCTTCGTCGTAATCTGTGCTATTCCAATAAACCTGCACATGAGTATCCAAATAAGGATTATTGGCTGGCGCTAAGCTGTAATTGAGGGTGATATTTTGATCGTCAGTTTTGCGGCGCACTAAAGGCACTGAGCTACTCACAGCGGCAGAAGGATTACTTGGCACCAATTCATTAATCTTGTTAACTCTTGCCGATAACGCTAAGCGCGAGGCTTCATCAGCCTGCCAGCCGAATTTAGCCAGTCCACTGCTTCCTGAAGAAGCGCTGTTGACTAAGGTTTCATCATTGCCGGTATTAATATTGTTGGAATCAACATAACTGCCATTGAGCAACCAATCGACTGTTGCTTGCTGGCCATAGACTGCGGCGCTGGTTTTAGTGCGGTCGCCATTGGTGTCATAGCCTTGCTTGACATAACCACCAAAGGTTTCATTTGGCGCTAAAAAATCCTGAGCAGACTTAGTATTTTGTGCAACAACACCGCCGAGGGCACCACTACCCCACAAACTACTGGCAGGACCACGGATCACCTCGATAGATTTAAGTAGTTCAGGGTCCATAAAATAGGAACCGCGATGGCCCGAACTAGTATTTTGCCTTGCACCATCGATCGTTTGTAAAACACGAACACCGCTTAAACCACGAATTTCGACGCCCTGAGAGGTCGCTCTTGGGCCATTTGTTAAGTTAATATTCGCTTCGTTTTTTAATACTTCGGCAACCGATGAAGCCTGTGAAACGTTAAGCTGCTCTTCTGCGACAACAGCCACACTTCGACTGGTTTCAGACACTTTCTCACTCAAACGCGTCGCACTCACTAACACTTCATCAAATTCAGTTTCAACCACCCCCTGTTCAGCACTCTTCTGCACCGCAGTGGGTTTGACGCCTTCTTCAGCCGCTAACGCAAAACTTAGCGCCGTACTACTTAGTGCCATCGCAACGGCGATCACTAACGGCTTTTTGTTCATATTATCTTCCTCAAATTATTAATTTTATTAATCAATTAGTATCTAAAAGACCCGTAACAGTCATTCGTCTACCTTGAAATTTTGCTAGTTTTTTGAGCATTCACTTTAGCAATTGCAGGCACTCTAACTGAGAATATAAAATTGATCAAATGAAAATCATTATCATTTGCGATCTTATTCATATTTATGTATCTTAATTAGCAATGATTGATGAGTGAATGCTTTTGGAATGGGAAGGTTTGCCGTGACACCGAAACGATATTTAGCTTTTGGCGCATTAACTGTTGCGATTCAAACGGGTGTGATTGCATCGCAGCCTTCGATTTCATTACCGAAGGATCTTAACGAATTTGCTCAAATGCACGCATTCAATGAGGTAAACAAAGCGGTTACCTTAAGCTTTGCAGCACATCATTCAGTGGAAAAATCAGCGGTCATATCTGAGCTAAAAAGTACGCCAGCGAATGCAGATCCCGTGGATACGATCTCCCCAAATGTGCCTAATGCAAGCTCGTCTAATGCCAAGGTAGCTAATGCCCGTTTATCTAATGCCAGTAAGCCCCAAACGGCGCCAAAACTAACTGATACGGCGACAACTGAAATGGCAAGGCAAGCCCACGAACCGACCACAGCTAAGCCGCAAACTGTTAAATCCGCTGAACAAAACAAGCCAACGCCGAACACATCCTCTAAGGCAGATGCGACAACGGCTATGCAGCTAATGGCTGCAAATACACTGCATCAACAAGAAACAGAAGAAATAGCAAAATCTTCTGAGCGAGAGATATCGCAAATGGCAGAAATCAAGACTCAAGATAATGCAGCTATTAACAACAGCGATGTGACGCCCACAAGTGCCAGCAAGAACACCAAAGCCACTCCCGAGGTTATCGAGCTGGCAACACCCACTTTTGCCAGTCAACCACCCCAACCAACATACCCGCGTATGGCGCGCAAAAAAGGCTTGGAAGGAACCGCAACAATTGAAGTGATGTTTAACGAATTTGGACAACAGCTCGCCCTCACGTTAGTCAAAAGCTCTGGTGTCAGCCTGCTGGATCAAGCGGCACTAGAGGCGGTAGAGACTTGGCAGTTTGAGGCGCCAAGCCCAAAACTGGCGAGCCATTACAAGGTGAGGGTACCGATTCGCTTCGCCTTAAATTGATCCTGTGGCGATGCAATCGCTTAACCACGCTAATCCTATTGCAACGAATTTGGCTGAATGCTTGATAACAGATCTAACTATAGAGACTCACCGCTTATGACTGACTTTTCTACCCTACATGGCCAGCTCGGTTCACTCACCTGGCCTTTGCTGATATGTGCATTCCTTGCTTTGATGATTTGCCTTGAGCGTAGCGCACTGTTTTTACAACAATCCGTAGCGTCAATCTCCCCAAAAAAACAAGCTTGGGTTAAAGAGCTACGCCACTCTGATGCCAAACCGACAAGCGAAAACATTCAAGCTTTACTCTCTAAAACCAGCCATCAGCAGGATTTACTGGCCCGTGGCGCAACACTGCTGTTAGCGCAAGCACATCAACCCAAACCACTCAGGGAAGAATTACTCAGTCTATGGCTGAATAAACAACAAAGGGAGCAGCAAGCGGGCCTTAAGATTTTGCAAGTGATAGGGATTATTAGTCCGCTACTGGGGTTACTCGGTACGGTGCTTGGATTAATTGACATGTTTGCCCAACTTGGCCAGTCCCAAGGGCCAGTCACTCCTGCGCAACTCAGTGCGGGGCTTGGTCTGGCGATGAATACTACCGCAGCAGGTCTTATCATTGCGGTGCCGACCATTACCGCCGCCCATTTATTTGGGATCTGGGCGCATAGCCAATGCTTAAAAGCGAGCCATGTGCTGAATCAAATTAACTTATGGTTATCCGGTGTAGACAAGCTACCACTTGAGCAGGACTTATATCAGGCATTCGCTCTAGGAAATCAGGCTAATCAAACACCTAATACTCCACACGCCGCATCTCTTGAGTCTCAGCCATGATAAGCACTCACCACACGTCGTTACCCCAAGCAGGGATCAGTGCCTTAGAGCCACTGCCCAGCGTCGATCTTACGGCATTGATTGATATTATTTTTATTGTTTTAGTGTTTCTGTTACTCACCGCAAATAGCCGTTTGCTGAGCTTACCCGTTGATGTACCTCAAAGCCCAAGCAGCGCCATTACTTCACTCGAGCATAAGCAATCGATAGCCATCAATATTATGGCGACTTCACCCTACTGGGCGATTAATGGCGAAAAATTTGCTGATTTAACCGCATTTAGTTCAGCCTTTGAAGCGCTGTTAACGGCTCAACCACAGGCCACCGTCATTATTGCTGCCGATAAGGCCGCGCCAGTTGAACCGCTAATGCAGCTACTGGCACTTTTGCAGGGCAACGCCATTAATCAAACCCAAATTTTGATGGAACATTAACCCTAAACCTTAACTCAATCGTGTTTTAGCCCGTTTACCCTGCAAGGTTGATAACACCTCGACCTTGCTTTTAGATGGATCAGGAGTTTACCCATGTTGTTTCAAGCTGTGCGTTATAGATTTAATAAACTCAGTCAACCGACCGATAGCAATACATTCAATAAATGGTTGTGTCTACTCCCCGCAGTCACAGCACTCTTTTCATTTAATGCTTGGAGTGCAACTCAGGACATAAAGTTGGTGAGCGCAGGAGCGGGGGTCACCGAGTTAGTGCTGGCGTTAGGGGCGGCCGATGAGTTAGTGGCTGTCGATGCCACCAGCTATGTGCCTGAGCAATTAAGCTCTGTCGCCAAACTGGGGTACCACCGCATGCTTTCCGCTGAAGGCATTATGGCACTCAGCCCTACACTGGTTGTAGGGTCCGACGTCATGGGCCCAGAAACCACCCTTAACGTACTAAAACAAGCCAATATCAAGGTAGTTCAATTACCCTCAAGCGCCGATGAGCAACAATTAATGAGCAATATCGATACGCTGGCACAATCGCTTAATCGAACAGACAAAGCGGCCCCGCTAAAGCAGGAGTTGCATCAAAGGCTAGATAAATTAAATAAGCAAAAACAACAACTCAGCCAACATAATGCTCAGCCAAACATCCTCTTTATGTTATTACAGGAAGGACGAGGAGCCCGAGTCGGTGGCAAAGGTACCGCTGCCGATACCATTATTGCGCTATCGGGCGCAAAGAATATTGCGGACTTTGAAGGCTACAAGACATTGTCCCAAGAGGGCATTCTCGCCTTACAACCGGATGTGATTTTACTGTCTAACCGCAGCGAGCAGAGTGATGCACAAACGGATGAACAAGCCGCGCAAGCACTACTGAAGGAGATGCCGCTGCTAGCGCATACTCCCGCAGGCCAAAATGGTCATATCCAAACCCTTGCCCCGCAAGCTTTACTGGGAGGTTTAGGTATTAGCGCCATTGGTGCTGCCGAAACGCTTGCAGATACCCTGCTCTCTCAAGGTAAAACGGCGGGAAAATAACCATGTTACAGTATCGCTGGCTTTGGCCCACAATGATGATGCTCCTCATCCTGAGCAGTATACTCTCGGTGAGTGTAGGTCCTGTAAGCATTAGTCTTATGGACTCCCTAAGTGCGGTATTTAATTGGGCAACCCAGCAAAGCATTGGCAATCTTGCACCCCATGAGCAACTGGTGGTAAGTAACGTGCGTCTACCCAGGACCTTGTTAGCCCTTACGGTAGGCGCGATCCTTGCTCAATGTGGCGCTGTGATGCAGGGATTATTCCGTAATCCACTGGCAGACCCAGGTATTATCGGGGTGTCATCGGGAGCCGCATTAGGTGCGGCCATCTGTATCGTGTTATTTCCCGACGTGGGATCTTTTATGATTTCCCTTAGCGCCTTTCTCTGTGGGTTAGCCACAACCCTGATCGTTTATCGTCTGGCGAGTAACGGTTTAGGCACATCTGTGGTGTTATTGCTGCTTTCCGGCGTGGCAATTGCAGCGCTAGCAGGAGCGGGCATAGGCGTACTGACTTATCTCGCTAATGATATGGCATTACGTGACTTAACCCTTTGGCAAATGGGCAGTATTGCGGGAGCTCAATGGCAGTATGTCGGCCTATGTTTACTGGTATTACTGCTGCTGAGTTGGCGGTTTCAGCGTGATGCCATGGCATTTAATGCCCTGCTACTGGGTGAAGCTGAAGCCAGACATTTAGGGATTGATGTCGACCGTCTTAAGTTAAGACTCATCCTACTCTGTGCATTAGGCGTAGGCGTGAGTGTGGCCGCAACAGGGATTATCGGTTTTATTGGGCTAGTGGTTCCCCATTTAGTGCGGATGATTTTGGGGCCAGATCATAAACGACTTTTACCCATGAGCGCCCTCTTGGGCGCTGCGCTTTTAGCCTTAGCTGACATAGGTGCGCGGGCATTTTTACCCCCCGCAGAATTACCCGTCGGCTTAGTCACAGCACTTATCGGTGCGCCATTCTTTATCTTTTTACTCCTGCAACAACGCAGCAAATTAATCTAAACGAGAACTTCATGGCTATGAGCTTATCGGCTGCGCCCGTCGCTAAACAACATTTTGAACGTACCCAATTAACCGTGGATAGGCTCAGCTACGCTATCGGCGATAAGGCGGTGTTGAACAACATTCGCGTGCAATTTCAACCGAGCAGTGTCACCGCACTTTTAGGGCCTAATGGGGCAGGCAAATCCACACTGTTAAAGGCACTGTGCCAAGAGATCCCCACTGCGCAAGGCAGCATCAAGCTTGGCCACTGCCCACTGGTGGATTGGCCAAGGGCTGAACTGGCAAAATCCCTCGCAGTTCTGCCTCAACATGCCAGCTTAACCTTCCCCTTTACCGTTGATGAAGTGGTGGCAATGGGGCTTTATCCCTTAACCTTGAGTCAAAAAGAAGGGCAGCAGTTAGTCACAAAATGGCTTGCCGAAGTAGGTGTATTGCATTTAGCCCGGCGCAGTTACCCCACGCTTTCTGGGGGAGAAAAACAAAGGGTGCAACTGGCGAGGGTGTTAACGCAGTTAAGCCAATCCCCCTTCCCGCCGATTTTACTGTTAGATGAGCCAACCTCAGCACTGGATCTGGCGCAGCAACACAAAGTATTAGCGCTAGCAAAAAATCTCGCGCACAAGCACGCCTACACTGTGATTGTGGTATTGCACGACCTCAATCAGGCAGCCCGTTACAGCGACAGAGTTATCGTCCTCAAACAGGGGGAAATCGTCAGTGAAGGTACACCTAACGATGCATTATCGATTGATATAATTCGCCAAGTATGGGATTACGAACCTGAGTTTATTCCTGCTCCACAGGGTGGTTACCCACTGATTTTTTAATGCAAAATTGACTTCACTAGCGCCTTTAGCGACACAGTTGTGGGTATAATCGCTGCAATAGACACCTAAAGTCACAGTGTGAACAGATGAAAACCACTATCTCAACCGAAACCCAGCAAGATGCCTTAGCCATGGCGAAGGCCACTCAAAAACCAGGACAAACCAAAGAACAAACTAAACTGATTGCCCAGGGGATTGAAAAGGGCATTGCCGAATATAAAAAACTGCAAAAAGCCAAAGCTCGCGAACGGGATAAACAGAGAAAACAACAGTTAAGGGCAAAAAACCAACAAGTAAGCGCGGCTGGCGAAATGGATGACGGCGAAGATTTTTCGCTGCCACAGACTCAATTTACTCCTATTGCTTGGGCTGCCATCGCCCTGTTACTCCTCAGTTGGCTAGGTTTTGGGGCATATATCTTCCTTTAACGGGGGAGATTCGCGCGTATCGTATCAAAGTAGCCAGTCAGCTCCTGTGGTAGAAACTCTTGTACTGTTAGCGCCTTAGTGTCGATATTGCCAGCCCTTAGCTGGACTCGCCCCGTATCGGGCAAAAAGGCCAACTCAAGCCAGTTGGCTCTATTGGGGTAGCCATCGAGAGTTAGGCAAAGCGCGTTATCCCGCTCAATCGCAGACTGACAATCCCAGCATTGGCCGATAAGATCGAGCAGCACTTGCCCGCTTTTCATATCGGTTAATCTGGGCGCGTACATCCAATGGGACATACGCATTTCGTGGGGAATCGTCTCAAGCTTAACGCGGCCCTGTAGGAAAAACTGTTCGGTTAATATCATCGGATCATCAAAGTACTTATCGTGTATGAATAAATCGTGTATGAATAAAAATGACTCAGCAATGGCCTGATTAACTCTCTGGTTTATAAGTAGATTAACTCATTAAGCCTTCTAATCGATTCGCGAGCCGCTTAGCTAAGCCTTTTTGCCAAGCCGCACTCTTTGGACGGCTGTAAAGCCTATCTTCCCATGCAAAAATCTTGTTCATGCCATGATAAGCAAGCCACGGTAAAGGTTCAGGTTCCCAAGGCGTTAATACTTGCTGAACCGGGGCATTAAACGCCCAAGGCATAGTAGTAAGCGGCGTATCACGCGCTAAGATCAAGTCCACCAGCGTGCGGGCAAAAAGATTGGCAGCCCCAACACCTTCGCCGCCGTAACCACCAATAAGCCCCAATCCTACATTTTTATCGTAAATAGCGTGGGGCGCAAACTGCCGCGCTAAGGCTAAGGTTCCGCCCCAACCATGAGTAATTTGCACATCCGCCAATTGCGGAAATAACGCCAACAATAGCTGATAGCGAAAGCCAAATTCCCCTTTAAAAGCCGATTGACGATGGCTAGCGGGAGATTGGGTATTAAAGCACTCGGGATTAAATCCAAATTCAGTCCGCACTTTAGCGCCAAATCCGTAGCCGCCACGGGCGCCAAATATCAAACGGTTATCGGGGCTTCGCTGACCATAGGTAACGATGCGGCTAGCATCACTAAAGGTCGCGCGATTAGCTAAACCAATGTCCTGCCACATTTCATCCGTTAACGGCTCAGTGGCGATCAGTAAACTCTGAACAGGCAAGGTGAATCGACCCAATTCACCCAATTGGCGAAGATAGCCTTCAACGGCGGGCACCACAATCGCCGCACGAACATTTCCTTGTGGCGTCTGTAATTGGGTTTGCGCATCACCGAGATACACCATGTGATTTACTGGGGTATGCTCGTAGATCTTCACCCCTAAACTTTGCACCAGATCAGCCAAACCACAGACGAGTTTCGCTGGGTGTATTCGCGCACAATGGGGGGTATAAAGTGCCGCTTGGCCGTAGGCCATACACACTTGCTTATCAAGCTCGGGCTTATCCAGCCAACGAATATCTTCTTCACCAAAGCCATCTGCGCGCCACTGTGCTAATTCGGCTTGAATATTGGCTAATTGCTCAGGATAACGCGCGGCTACCCGTAAATTGCCGCTATGGTGTAAATCACAGTCGATATGATGCTTGGCGCAAACTGCGGCAACTTCAGTAATAGCTTGTTGGATCAAGGCTTTTGCTATTAAGCGCGACTCACCTTGAAGCTGATTAAGATAGGCTACATCGCCACTAAAACCGCCCATCAACCAACCGCCATTTCGCCCCGAAGCGCCTTGGCCAATGGTGTCAGCCTCAAGAATCACCACGGATAAATTGGGCTGGTATTGCTTAAGATAATAGGCCGTCCATAGTCCTGAATAGCCCGCGCCAATAATGGCGATGTCAGCGGTAATATCATGTTGCAGCGCAGGTAACATAGTCCTTTGAGTTAACTTAGCTTCAGTATCAAACCAAAATCCGCGCTCTTTCACGCCACTGATTCACTTAATGCCACGGTTTCACTTAATGGAGCGACGCCGATAATTGAGGCAATTTCCTCGAAATGTGTATCAACCCACGCACTGCTAATTGGCCCCCAGGTCAAAATGCGATAATAACCTGCATTGTTTCGACTGCCATCTTGCACAAATTCGACGCGAATACCGATATCTTCAAACGCGGCGATAGCATCCTGCAATGTTCGCCTCGGCATTCCAGTCAACTTATTGAGTGATAACAAGTTATGCCGATCATCATCCATTAAATGCGCTAAATATAGCTTACGTAAAAACGCCTTATGTTGTTTCGATATTGACTGAGTAGCAGATTCGAGGGGCATAAAAAATCAATCCAAATATTGACCAAGTGAATATAAAACTACTTGATATTCAGTGAATAAGAAATAGCCTCCATTCAAATTATTCGAGCAAATTGACCCGTTTGACATCTGTTCCCGCAGATACATTTTCGCATTTGCTTGTATAAGCTCTCCATCACTGTTATTTGTAAAAAAGATTAATCAATGGGAGAGCCAACGATGGGCCAAATGATGACCGCACAGCAAGTGCTACATTTCTGGTTTGAGGAAATTTCACCTCAATCTTGGTGGATAAAAGACCCAACATTTGATGCACAAATCCAATCTCGCTTTGAAGACCTATTAAAACAAGCCAAGCGCGGTGAGCTTGCGCATTGGCGCGTGACACCTCAAGTTCGTTTAGCCGAAATCATCGTACTGGATCAATTCTCGCGAAATATCTATCGCGACACGCCAGCAGCGTTTGAGGCCGACACCATTGCGCTGGTCCTTGCCCAAGAGGCTGTTGCACTCCAAATTGATAAGGAGCTTTCTCCCAAACAAGTACCCTTTTTGTTTATGCCTTTTATGCATAGCGAATCCCCTGCCATCCATCAAGTTGCTGTAAAATTGTTCAATCGAGAGGCTGCAATCGCTAATCTCGAATTTGAACTAAAACACAAGGCTATTATCGACAGATTCGGTCGTTATCCTCATAGAAACAAAATATTAGCTAGAGAGTCGACAGCAGAAGAAATCGCTTTTTTACGCCAGCCGGACTCGTCATTTTGAATATAAACAAGCTTTATTCAGATAAAAATAACTGTGGCTGTAGATTAACAAACTACACTTACAATGATATGTCAGGGGACAACTCTGGGCATCATGAGATGGCCAATGGTGCGAAAGGTAACAGTGCGTAATGAAACAAACTAACCATATTTCCTGCGTCTCTAGAATGACCTGTATTCGCTACCCATTGCTAGCAGTAATTGCATTATTGTATCCCCAATTAATCCAAGCGGCGGAACTGAAAATTGGCGTGAGCCTCTCCATTCCTCCCTATGTCATCCAAGAATCTGATAGCGGCCTAGAACTCGATTTGCTGTATCAAGCACTTGCAGTCAAAGGGCATACCGCCAATATTGAATATTTGCCTTTAGCACGCACTTTCCATGAACTTAGGGAGGGCAAACTTGACGGCATAATCAACGTAAAAGAAGGCATGATCGAAAACGTTTTCTACTCTAATGTGGCGATTCGTTATCAAAATTGCGCAATCAGCCTAGAGAAAAATAACTTTTCGATTAATAGTATTAAAGACTTAACGGATAAAAAAGTCGTTTCCTTTCAACGTGCAGCAAGCTTCTTAGGTGATGAATTTACTCAAATGACTAAAGCTAATCCTAGTTACCAAGAACAAGCTCGGCAAATACAGCAGGTTTACATGTTGATGAAACACAGGGCTGATGTAGTGGTTATGGATAAGAACATTTTCACTTACTATCTTAGACAGGCATTTATTGAGGGAAAACTCACCGAAGTAGAGAGTAAACAGGTGGCGGTATGTCATCGCATTTTTCCACCGACTGAGTATAAATTTGCGTTTTTAAGCGAGCAAATCCGTGACGACTTTAACCTTGGGTTAAAACAAATTACCGAAGATGGGACACTGATCGCCTTACAAGAAAAATATCGGCAACTCATGTCCCTAGAGAATGAAGCTGAAGCCTCAAATACCATTGTGGATCAATCAAAACTCAAGCAAGATCCTTTATAAGTTAACTACTTAACTACTTAACTACTTAACTACTTAACTACTTAACTACTTAACTACTTAACTACTTAACTACTAATACTGGGCATTTCGCCAATCTAACAATATCTTGACTCACATGGTGCTTTAAAAAATCCACTAAGCCGCTGCTGCCATGGCTTGCAATCACAATCATACCCGCATCGGCTGACTCAGCTAAAATCTCTTCGCTCGCATCACCATGACGAACAATACATTTAATCTTTAGTCCAGCCGCTAATCCCTGCTGCATTTGCAGCTGTAGACTCTGCATTTTTGTCTCCACAAACTCGGCTAACTGTTGCTCAAGTGTCGCGGGAGTATCTACCGCAATACCATAACAATGGGCACTTCTTGCAGGGCTGACAACATGCAGCAAACGGATATCTACGTGATATAGATTAGCCATTTCAACCGCATAATTAAGCGCATGGGCGGCAGTTGCCGAAAAATCCGTAGGGCATAACACTTCTTGAGTACGCATAATTTTATCCATCACTTAGGTTGTTGCGCCCCATATTAGGGCAAATGGCATTGCTTATAATCTGTATTTTATCGCAGTAACTCGAGACAAGCAGCTAGGCCGTAAAATTAATTATGCTTTAACAATCAAAAACAAAGGGCGCCTTAGCGCCCTGTTATCTACCCAATACAGACTATTTCACTACCAATACAGGGCATGCCGCGCCATTGGCAACAGCTTCGGCAACATTCGTATGTAAAAAGTGCGAAATTCCGGTTCGTCCATGGCTAGCAATCACCACCATACCCACATCCTTACCATTCGCCTCCTCGAGGATTTGATCGACGGGATCGCCTCGGCGAATAAGTGTTGTAATCGGTAATTCGGTCTTGAGTCCCTCGAGTAACGCCTGCATTTTAGTTGCTGCGGCCTCCTCCATGCTTTTAGCGAGCTCCTCAGGGGTAATAGCTAAAATCATAAAGTTTTCATCACCAATAGGTTGCTCAACAACGTGTAAAATCTTTAGCCCTACATGGTATAGATTTGCCATTTCAATAGCATAACGTAGCGCATGGGCCGCAGTTTCCGAAAAATCTGTGGGCCAGAGTATTTGACCTGAACGCATAATCTGTTCTCCTTAATGGCTAGTCATCGTGAAGCTCATCTTTGAGCCAAGTAATGGCATCCAGTTTGTCGACAAAAAACTTAACCTCGGCCGGAGTAAACCAGTTTGCCAGCTTTGCCATCACCTCCTGTAGAGTCGTTTTACCGACAATAGCAATCCGTTCAAAGTGACGAACATGCTTAACCCCTAGTTTTAGATCGTCCCAAGCGGCTTGAAGTTCCCAACCTTCGAGCTCAGTCACATCGACTAAGGCATAAATATCGGGATCTTTTACCCCTGCTAACGCGGCCTCGAGCACGGGCACCATCACCTCATAATCTTGATGAGTTAAGGTACCAACCGCTTTAAAGGCAACAAAAAAATCATCGTCGCCATAACGCTCAATACCAACAGAAATACCATGCTTTAACAAAGTCATACCTACTCCTTGTCTAACAAACTACCTTTTAAGTGTAGAAGTTAAGCCCATAACAGGCCGTGATCTTGCTCATAAAAGCACCAGAACACTTGCGTATGCTCACGCTGTTCGCTAGGATAAACCGACTAATCAGTCGGTTTGTTTTTATACACCACAAATCGCTTCCAAAGCTTAAGGCTTGCACCCGAGGGATCACAATGAATATGGCAACAGACCCAGCAAAAATCTCGCCACTCACCGAGTTACTCCAGCGCCAACGTGCAAGTTACTTGGCAGCCCCCAATCCCGATTACGCCATCCGTAAAGAACGCTTAATCCGCCTTAAAGCCGCCTTACTGAAATTCCAACAGCCGCTCGTCGAGGCTCTATCACAGGATTATGGCCACAGATCGGTCGACGACAGCTTGATTTCCGACATTATGCCCGTGGTCAATAACATTAATTACAGCCTGAAAAACCTGAAGAAATGGCTCAAGCCAAGCCGCCGTCATGCGGGCATCCTACTCGCCCCCGCCCAAGTAAAAGTACATTACCAACCACTCGGGGTGATTGGGATAATCGTGCCTTGGAACTTCCCCGTCATGCTCTCCATCGGACCATTAGTCACGGCCGTTGCAGCAGGCAATCACGCCATGCTCAAACTTTCGGAATTTACTCCAGCAACCAATAGCGTTATCAAACAGTTGCTAGCCGAAGTATTTGATGAATCCCATGTTGCCGTTGTAGAAGGTGAAGCTGATGTCGCGGCGCAGTTTTCAGCACTGCCCTTCGATCATCTCCTATTTACTGGCTCAACCACGGTTGGCCGCCATGTGATGCGCGCCGCGGCCAATAATCTCACCCCCGTTACCCTTGAACTCGGAGGTAAATCGCCAGTAATTATCGCCCCCGATATGCCACTAGAGATAGCGGTAGAACGAATGATTTATGGTAAGTGTTTGAATGCTGGACAAATCTGTGTAGCGCCTGATTATGTGCTTTGCCCTAACGCTAAAGTGAGCGATTTTATTCAAGCCTATCAAGCAAAATTCCAAGCCATGTACGGCGCAATTGCCCAAAATAAGGACTACGGCAGCATTATTAATGCCCGCCAATTTGATCGTTTATTGGCTGTACTTGAGGATGCCAAAACCAAAGGTGCCAAGATTATCTCTGCCTCAAATGAAGCAATAGACAGCCAGAATCGTAAACTCGCCACTCAGCTGATTACTAATACCACTGAAGATATGCTATTGATGCAAGAGGAAATCTTTGGGCCGCTATTACCCGTTATCGGTTACGACTCTTTAGATGAAGCCATTAGCTACGTAAACCGTCGCGCCAGACCCTTAGCGCTCTATGTGATGAGTTTTGATGAAGCGAGCCAACAAAAAATCCTCAAGCAAACTCACTCTGGCGGTGTTTGTATCAATGAAACGGTATTCCATGTAGCAGCCGATGATGCGCCCTTTGGCGGCATAGGCCCATCTGGTATGGGGCATTATCATGGTAAAGAAGGGTTCCTCACCTTTAGCCACGCCAAAACCGTGCTAAGCCGTGGGCGCTTTAACACGGGTAAATTTGTCCATCCACCCTATGGCACTTTTATCCAACGTATGTTGATGAAGCTGTTTTTACGCTAATACGGGCCGCTTAGGAGTGGTTATGTCGAGCTTATTACCAACAGATACAGATACTAAGCCCATGACAGATAAACGTCAGGCGATACTCGATACCGCCTTATCGTTATTTGTCAGCCAAGGCTTTCATGCCACCTCGACCGCTTCAATTGCCAAGCAGGCTGGCGTAGCGACAGGCACACTGTTTCATCATTTCCCAACCAAAGAAGTGTTGATGGAAAGCCTGTTTCTCACGATTAAACAAGAGTTTGCTAATGCATTATTGTTAAATATCAAAGAAGGGAGCGATCTTAAAGAGCATGCAGAAATCCTCTGGCAGAGCGCGATTGACTGGTCGATTGATAATCCAATCAAGCAATTATTTTTTCAGCAATATTCAATGTCACCTATGATTGCGGCTTCTATCCGCGAACAAGCAATGAATAGCATCTTAGGGTTTATCGCCCAGTTGATAAAAAAAGGGCAGCTAATGGGATTAATTGCCCACTATCCCATTGAATTAATGCTTGAAAATTGCCACGGACAATACTTAGCAGCCACGCGATTTTTTATCGATAATCCCGAATTGGGCAGAGATAAACATTATCGTGATGCCAGCTTTGCGCTGTTTTGGAAGGCGTTACGGGCCGACTAAACCTAAAAGCAATCGAGCCAGACTTATATCTGGCTCGATTGTGGCGATGTTTAACTGAATGAACAGATATTTAATACGATTAGTATAATCAGCTTTGGCTTAATTCAGGTTGTTTTTCTATAGGTTGCGACAACTGCGAAGCACTCCAATAACCTTGTTTTACACCCTTTTCGATAAGCTCAGCGACTGCTAACTCAATGGCTTGTAGTACACAAAACTGCACTGGTTCATTGGTGGTAAAACCGACTTCGGCTTCGGCCAAACGATTCAAACTGGTATAACGGAACAGGCCTGCACGCATTTCCTGCGAAAGTACCCTTTTACTCGTAGATACAGACATCATCACTTTGCCCGTGTGTACATCGACAGCGCGCAGATAGATAGTCACTAAATCCTCACGGTACATTTCCGAGGCGCCGATACCATAATACTCAACCCCTGTACCGCCTGTACTGGTGTTGGTCTCGTAACTGATAATGCCACCTTCTAATAGCAATCTCGCCGTCGATAACACGGGGATATCATCGCCCTTTGAGCCGTTTTGCTTATTACTGATCTTGCGCTCGGTTAATAAATTTTGCAGGCCTTCACGCTCAACGGGCGTAAACCATTTAGAGTCAATCAAGGTTTGCATCAGCATCGATGTTGCCCCTTGAGTGACCGCAGTTGAAAATGAGCTGACGTTAGCTTGAGGTTTATATTGCCCGGTTTGGTCTCGGAATGAATATACCGCAACTGGGATCGGAAATTTTGGTCCAGGCTGACTCTGTAGCTCCTTCATCACCTCACTCATTGGATTAACTTGAGCAGGAGTAATATTTAAGTCAGGCTTTGGGATCAAGCTACAGGCGGACATACTCAGCAGCATAGAAGCGATAAAGATGGAACGTGCCATTAGTTTCCGCCTCCAAAAGTTGGCATTTCAATCACCGTCACTTCGCCGGTTTCGATGTTAGTGATGGTTAACATCACTCCGGTGCCAGTAGAGGCGACTTCGATACGAAAATCGCCAGTATCGTACACCCCATCTTTGATCTCACCATCAGCAACGCCGCGGGTGATGGAGTTAATGATGTTACGTTCCAATGACTCCTTAAAACGGGTAACAAAGTCCTTCTCGGTCGAGCTGGCTTTATTATCGTTTTGAGCCTGCGCTTTATTGAGTAAAAAGGAGCCATTCGCAGGATTGCCCCCAAAGCTTGGGTTGACGGGGGTATAGATTAATTCGGTTGCTTGGCTGGTGTGAGCTATGCAAAACACAGCAAGAGAAAGTAACGTCCTGAATGTCATTATTGTTATCCTACAAATCGTCCGATGTTCCTGAAAAATCACCCGTAATCGCATTAGCCCTGACTTGAGCTAAGTAATCAATCGTCAACAAAATAGCCTGCTCTGCGCTCTCCTTAATCGGGTTCGCCCGACGACCAAAGTGCGTGGTATAAATACGAGTTCCATTCACTTCTAAGGTTAAAACGGTTCCGGCCTGCGGAAACACCGTCTCATACAAGGTCACGTTAAACCCTTGAGTAAACGGCAATTCGCGCCAATAACTTGAATAGTAAAACCCAAAATCCTTACCAAAACGCGTTAAGGTTCTATCTATCACAAGCCCACTGATTTCAATATCATCATCGGCTAACGCGCCAGGAGCGCTTATAAACAAGAATGGACACAAAATACTGAACAACAACCGCTGAATTAACGATTTCACAGGTCCCTCCTTACCTACAATGCTCAAACCTTCAGATACAGCGATAGCGTAAAATGCACACTTTGCCATGTTGTGCATGTAACATTTCACGCTTATTTTTATTAAAGGAAGGTTAACAGGATTGAAGAATGCTAGTCATTAGACTGAGACCTAAATTAGCCCAAAAAGCTAAGGTAAAAACCGCAAAATAGCCCATTTGGGTAATACGTTAGAATGAGCAATGAAAACTCTTGATACACTCTCAAACGCAGATTATTGCGGTAACCAGAGTTGTACTGACAGCCCGCCATCGGTGCGATTATGCATACTAATGCTGCCTTCATGGGCCTCAATGATTTCGCGGCAAAGTGGTAAGCCTAAGCCAGTACCCGATTGCTTGGTTGAGTAAAAGGGCAATAGGGCTTGCTCTAACACTTCCTCGGACATGCCACTACCACGATCCTCAATCTTGATAATAAAGCCTGTGCCATCAACCAGCGTTTGAAAGCGAATGGTAAGCGTGACCTCATCGGGATCGGAACCTGATTCATGGGCATTTTTCAGCAGGTTTAGCAGAACTTGCTCCATTTGTCCTTGATCGAAATAGCCCATTTCAGCGGGTAATTCATTGGCTAAAGTAAAAGGATAATGCTGGGTTAAATGTTCGATAAGCTGCTGCCACGCGACTTGACGTCGCTGCGGTAAAGGCAGTTTAGCAAAGCGAGCATAATTGAAAATAAACTGACTTAAGTGATTCGTGCGACTCTCTATAGTGTCGAATATCAGTTTAAGCTTTGGATTATCGAGATCTTTCGTCAGTAAACGCCCCGAATTCACCATAGAAGCAATGGGCGCGACAGAATTATTTAGCTCATGGCTGATAATACGGATCACCTTCTTCCACACCGCCACTTCCTGACGATTAAGCTCACGGGTCATCTGCTTGAGCAATATCAAGTTATGTTGTTGGTTATTCAATAAAAATTGGCCACGACTCAGATACCAAGTCTCAGTATCATCCTCACCCATGGTAAACAGGCCGCTCTTTTCCTGCTTAAGGGCCAAGGCAAGGGCATCGGGTAAGTCTTGCAGCAGTTCGTCGAGGCTCAAGCCTTCCATTTTGCCTTTAATATGGAAAAGATGCCGCGCCGCATCGTTGGCATACATGAGTTTTTGGTGATCGTTAAACAGCAGCATCACGTTAGGTGAGCTTTGAATCACTTTATCCAGCAGCAATTCGCGCTGATAAATATACTGCCGCTCCTGGCGCAGCTTAGCTGCCGAATCATTAAATAGCTCAGCCAATGCCTTAAGCTGGCCCTCACCATTTGCCGGAATGCTGACGCTAAAGTCATTATCGTTAAAGTTGAGTAAGCCAACCTCTAAGGCATTGAGGCTACGAGCTAAATGGCGGGTAAACCGAGCCACACCTAAGGCGCAAATACCACAGGTAAACAATAATATGAATAACCATTCGGTGATTGGTAGCCCTTGGTCTGTCCCTTGCGCTAACGTCAACTTAGGCAGCGAGATAGGTTCTGCTGGAGGAGCTGTGGGCGGCACATCAGGATGGGCTGAAGGACTAAAAAGCCCCTCTTTAAGCTGCTCGAGTTTAAAAAGCTTAATTTGCAATTGTTCTTGCTTGAGCTGCTCTAACTTTTGCAGCTCATGCTTAATCTGCTCGGCCCTTAAACGCTCCTGTAATGGCAACGCTTGTTGTAATTTCTCGTTATTTTTAATTGCCGCTTCGACGTTTTCTTGAAGCTTATCTACATCGATGGGAGGTATATTAATTGCGGGGAGCTTGATGGGAGCTGGCACTTCAACTGACGAGATAGACGGGCGATAGCTCACAGCACCTAGGGTCAATAGCACTCCTAAGGCGCAACAAACAGTTGAATAAATGATTAATTTTGTTCGCAGTTGCACCTAAAACTCCACCTAAGACTCAATGTTTATAGAGCTATGACTATTTTTCTAGACCAAACTTATCCATGCGGCGATACAGGGCTTGCCTACTTAGGCCAAGGGATTTAGCTACTCGCGCAATCACGCCCTTGTGCTGTCTTAAGGCCATTTCAATCTGCTCACGGCTAACATCCATAGTGTCGCTGGAATCCAGTTGAGCGGACACGTCTTGATTGGCAACTTTTATCTGTGATTCAATCGGGGCAACTTCGGTTATGGTTCGCCCAAACGTCATCGTATTTATCGTGTGAGTGTTGTTAACATTGACTGGCGGTAAACCAAAATCAGCTTCGGTTAACACTCGACTTTGCGCCAATAGCGCCGCACGTTTACATGCATTTTCTAGCTCGCGCACATTCCCCGGCCAACGATGCTGTAATAGCGCCTGTTGGGCGGGTTTACTCAAACTAAAACCCTCACCGACAAAATGTTTCACTAAGGGCAAAATATCGTCAATACGCTGATTCAGTGGCGGTAAGGCCAATTCAATCACATTTAAGCGGTAGAATAAGTCCTCACGGAAACGCCCCTCGGCAATATCTTGGGCAAGATCGGCATTGGTCGCACTGATCACCCTCACCTTCACCTTTAGGGTTTTATGGCTGCCTAAACGTTCAAACTCCCCGGTTTGTAATACCCGCAATAATTTCACTTGGCCAGAGAGCGGTAAATTGCCAATTTCATCTAAAAATAAGGTGCCACCATCGGCCGCTTCAAAACGACCAATGCGCGCCTTGTTAGCCCCCGTAAACGCCCCCGCCTCGGCACCAAAGAGTTCGGCTTCGAGCAACTCCATTGGCAAAGCCCCCACATTCACCTTAATAAAGGGTTTGTTTTTTAAGGGAGAATTGGCATGGATAATATCGGCAAGCTTATCTTTACCGGCACCGTTAGGGCCTGTGATCAATACAGATACATCGGAGCGTGCCAGTTGTAAGGCTAAGTCAATACAACGCTGCATCGCACCACTACCAAAAACAATCCCGCACAGATCCGCATCGGCAATCGCGACTTGGCGTTGTGAATTAACTCGCTCGAGCTGATGATTTGTACGTGCAAGCTTATAGAGAGCAATTAAATTCGTAATGCTGTTTAGTAATTTAGCATCATCCCACGGTTTGCCCATGTAATCAGCGGCGCCGGCTTTAACCAACTCAACAGCGGTTTCGAGCTGCGTCCAAGCCGTCATTAAAATGATCGGCAAATCCGGCTGCCTATCACGCAATGCATAAAACAACTGCCGCCCTTCTTCCCCAGAGGTGGTATCGCGGGTGAAGTTCATATCTTGGATAACAAGATCAATATCATGGGTCGCGATCAGACCAAGGGCATCATCTGGTGTATGGCAAGTTAACACCTGATAACCATTGATCTCCAGCATTAAGCCTAAGGCCTGGCAGATGGCGTGGTTATCGTCGACAATCAGAATTGTGTCCATGTGGCAAAGTATGTCCCGAGTAAAACTATTAACCTTAAAGTAACAAAAAGTGCAATAACATCCTACTGTTATCGCACTTTATGCCGCTCAGCTTATGTTACACAGTACGCGTCGCTGTCGCCGGAGATATCTTGGCAGCTTTGCGTGCAGGTAAGTACACCGCAAGGGTGGTCACCACAAATAATCCAACAACGGTGAATAATGGATAGGAAAGCGCCAGCATAGGTAAGCTATACAGGCTCATCAATTGCTGGCCTAACTGAATCGCTAACAGCACACCCAAAGTGCCACCTAACAGACATAGCAGATAGTTTTCCACTAGGAAGTAGCTGATAATATCGCGCTTTTTAGCACCTAACGCACGGCGAGTGCCAATCTGCTTAGTGCGACGCTGGATATTGAACATCACCATCCCTGTCACCCCAAGTGAGGTAATCAACAACAGCAATACCACCATCATGGTCAGTACGGTTGCCATTAATTCATGGTCACGATATGCCTCGATACGGCGCTCGCTCATGGTTGTAAAGCCTTCGACTACCCGGCTAGGATATTCTTTATGCAGGGCTTCGGGGATGACCTCTTTTAAGCGCTCAATATCAGCTGGCTTAGCTCTTACTAAATAACGTTTATAGTCAGCGGGATAATTCACCGACAACACAGAACTAAACTCAAGGTTACTATTATCAACCCATGCCGTTTGTAAGCGCTCCAGCACTCCAATCACCACAAAGTGCTGTGTGCCCATATATACGCTCTTGCCAAGCGCTGATTCATTCGGCCACACCTTATCGACAAAGGCTTTAGTGACTATCATCTTGCCCCCATCTTCCAGCAACTCTGTGGTGATTTCCTGGGGATAGAAGTTACGTCCCTCGACTAACTTCAGCCCTAAGGAGTCGATAAAATGCTCATCACTCATATACATGCCGGTATTGGGCGTAGATTTAGCGCGCTCCTCAGGCCCTAGGGTAAAGTTACTCGACCAACCGCCGCCGCTCAGGGGAGCCATAGAGGTAGGTGCAACATCGATAACGCCAGGGATCGCACGAATGATCTCTAAATCTCGTTTATCCTGCGCTACTAAATCTGTTGATTTATCAAAATGATAAATGCTGAAATCAAAGACTTCACTTTCAACAATCCCCGACTCACGCGCCATTAAATTTAATCGTTCGGCGATAATAAAACTGGCATTAGCGACGATAGCCACAGACAAAATAATCTGTAATAACAGTAGTAAGGGGCCGCTTTTACTGCGTAATAAACTGCTGAGAATAGGTTTGATATGTAACATATTGCCCCCGATTATTGGCTCTTAAGATAAACACTTGGGTTAGTGGTACACACACGCCACGCAGGATAAATACCCGCCACAATCGCTGCAAAAATGGCAATAACAGGCGCAATGAGCCACATGCTGGCATCGAGATGAGTAATCGAAGCCTCAAGTTGAAACTTCTTTGTGAGCAACGCAAGTGAGCCCCAAGCCCAAGCCAAGCCGAGTAAGCCACCGAATAGTCCCATCAAAGACACTTCCACCATATGTTGGGCAAAGATCTGCCCTTGGCTGGCGCCGATGGCGCGGCGCACGCCAATTTCGGGAGCTCGGCGTAAAAACTTAGACAGCAACAGACCTAACATATTGACTAAGCAAACAATGAGGAAGAGTGCACTGAGGCCCACCAGCACCTTGTTATCCTCTGGCACCACTTTATTAATGGCTAGCCATTGGTCAATATCGGACAATTGCACATCGGCCTTAGGTGAGCTAAAGCGACCTAATTTCTTTTGTTGTTCAATATATTGGCGAACCCACTGACGGTACTCAGCGACTTGTTCAGGCGTATCGAGTTGCACCCAAAATTGTGTCCAATGCTTTTCGGAGGTTAAACGCTGCGCGTAGTTGTTGATGCTCTCATAGTTCCAGCCATTGGTATTTCCCCAACTGCCATATTCCTCAATCGGCGCTAAGCTGTAGGGCACAAACAAGGTATCCACATTGCCAAAGGCGCCGTTGTTAAGGTCATAATAGTTTGGACTCGGCGCCCAAGGCTTAAGCACGCCAACCACCTGATAAGGCTTAGCATTGAAATAAATTGTCTTGCCGACACTATTTTGGCCCGCAAACAGCGTCTTATTCAGCTCATCGGTCAGTACCACTTCGTAGCGAGCATCTTTATCGACGCTGTCATCCCATGCCTGACCGTATTGAAACTCAAGTCCAAACAGTGGGAAAAAGTCGTTATTGGTCACCCT
Source organism: Shewanella sp. DNRA4 (assembly GCF_012843185.1). Taxonomy (NCBI): domain Bacteria; kingdom Pseudomonadati; phylum Pseudomonadota; class Gammaproteobacteria; order Alteromonadales; family Shewanellaceae; genus Shewanella; species Shewanella sp. DNRA4. The sequence continues at coordinate 157,259 of NZ_JABAIP010000005.1, read as the reverse complement.
AACCCGAGATTGCAGTACAGGTAAAAAAGCCGGATCTTCGGTTTGCACCGCGCCGCCAGTGCGAAACATGGGGGTTTGCAGGCTCGGAATATCACTCTTAAGTAAGTTCATCCCGTCTTGATAGGTGATCTGTTGATCGAAGCGATCCCAGGCATCTGGACCTTGGCTCCACAGTTGCACCGCAAACAACTGGCTGGACTTCTCACCCGCAGGGTTAGTGGACATCATTTTGTAAATGTTAAGAGTGGTAATCGTGATGCCTATGCCGATGGAAATCGCCATGATCATCAATGCCGACAACATGGGCGTTTTTTTAATGCTACGCCAAGCTAAATCTAAGTAATAGAAGAACATAACCGCTCCTAGCCTTGGGCGTTAGCAACCAGTTTATCGACACTGCCGTGGCTTGCACTGCGGGCCGCATTGGGTTGATACATGGTAAAGTCGCAGACTTGTCCATCGACAATTTGAATATTGCGCTGGGCACGGCGAGCCAGTTCAGGATCGTGGGTCACCATGATGATGGTGGTGCCAGATTGGTTAATATTCTCTAATAATTCCATCACTTGGCGGGCCATTAAGCTGTCGAGGTTACCCGTAGGTTCGTCGGCGAGCAGAAAACGGGGTTCCCCCGCTAAAGCACGGGCAATCGCTACCCTTTGCTGTTGACCGCCGGATAATTGAGTCGGCAAATGCTTCATCCGCGCACCTAAGCCCACTTGCTCTAATGCTTGCTCCACACGGCGTTTACGCTCCTTGGCACTAAAACCACGGTAGCGCAGCGGTACTTCAATGTTTTCCGCGAGGTTAAGATCGGGGATCAAGTTAAAGCCTTGGAAGATAAAGCCAATCTTCTCATTGCGTACGGCAGCACTCTTGTTATCACTGAGGTTGGAGACATTAATCCCATCTAAAAAATAATCCCCATGGGTGAAGCCTTCGAGCAAGCCAGCAATATTTAAGAAGGTGGTTTTGCCTGAACCCGAAGGGCCTGTGACCGCCACAAACTCGCCCTCGTTTACCTCAAGGTTGAAATCCCGCAGGGCGTGGGTTTCTACTAAGTCCGTTTTAAAAACTTTACTGATATTTTTCATTGATAACATTTTAATTTCCTTAATTAATTTTTATCTTTGCGCGTAAACGGCTTATAAAACGCGCGGGACTTCAATGTAACTTGAGCATGTAGAAAACAAAGCAGATTAAGCCACTTATCAGCCCAGAAAAGCACTCATAATGAACTCACTCAACTTACCGAACAGCCCATTTAGGCAAGAGAATATCAAGCTCACACTTTCCATCGAGACATCACCAATCTGGCGCATTTCGTCTAAGGGATTGGTCCATTCCAAAATATTTAAGCCAAGAAAAAACCAACTATTAGCCTCTCCAATCCCCAGCTCTACCGCCACAACTAACAGGGCCAAAGCGAATACGCCAAACAGCTTGGAGGACATCAACACACTGATATCAACATTTTTATGACTCATTATTGGCTCCTATTTACTTATCGCCGAAGTATTTTTAACCATGGCTATTTCCAATCCATCAACTTGATTAATAACTATTTTTACCACACAACATCAATGCATCTTAACCTGTTCCGCATGGTTGAAGGGCTCAACACTCGAGATCACCCATTCGTCACCCGCGTTACCGCCTTCAATCACTTCCACCTGGCTCATACTGGTGCTACCAAGTTTAATCTGGCGGCGGGTAGCGATATCGCCTTCGACTTGATAAGCCTCCTCCCCGCCACCGCTGGTCATAAAGGCACCACGTTTGACCATCAACACATTTTCCCGATGTTCGAGTAGCACTCGGGCAGAAATGCGTTGGTTTTGGCGCAGCTTAAGGCTTTCGCTCTGGGCAAATTGCACTCTTGCGGTCACTTCACGGTTACGCACTTCGGGAGAAATCGAGGATAACTTGCCCATGAGTTTGACTTCGCCAAAGCTCAGCTCAACCTCCATGCCAAGTCCAAGTTCATCAGCGTAAGACTCAGGCACCGCAAGCTCGGCCTCATAGGCACTTAAATCGACCACAGTTAGAATCGGTTGATTGGCACTCAAACGCGTTTTTTGCTCTGTCAGCCAGTTGCCAATAATGCCGCCAACCGGCGCTTTAATATTTAAGGCTTCAACTTGGCGCTCTAATTCACCTACCGCTAACTGCTGGCGTTCAACTTCAAGCGCTTTATTCTTTACTTCAAAGGTCAAGGTATCCTTAGTTAATGCAGCGTCTTGCAACGCATGCTCAAATTTAAGCTTGGCTTTATGCAGATCATCTTTGCCCTTTTCATAGTCAATCTGCCCAATCAGCTGACTTTGAATAAGCTGCTCACCACGGCGACGTTCACGCTCGGCCGCCTCGAGATCGACCTTGGCCATATCTAAGGTTTGGTTGACTTGTAATTGGTTGCGTCTAGCGTCCAGCTTGGCACGCTCAAGAGCGCCCTCCAAACCCGCTAATAAGGATTTCGCCTGTTCTAATTGATTGGTCAGTCTTGGACTATCTAGCTTGGCTACCACATCGCCTTTATTAACCGTATCGCCAGGATTGCTCAGTAGCGTCACTGTCCCTTCTTCAGTGCTGTAGAGGATCGGCGCATTGGCCGCGACGATTTTACCTGTAGTCGCGATATCCCGAGTCAGCGTACCTACATATAAAGTCGCAGTGGTTAACTCACTACGGCTAATGGATTTGCTCACATTATCGCTACTGAAACTGGCCCACACTAAGGCGCTCACTAATAAGGTGCAGCCGCCAATAATCAAGGGCACCTTAAGACGTTTAGCGTTTGATGGCGCAAGGAGAGTATCTTGGCCGCTGGTATCTTTAATCATGGCGTTTCTCGCTTCCCTGTCGGAGGGCTGGATATGCCCATCGCTACGGACACTATTAAAAATCGATATCCAGTAATAGCAATGCCTATGCCAATCCCATTAAAGCATCTATTTTCAATAACTTAAATAACATTTGAGATAAAAGTGTCCGCGGACACCACAGTTGAGAACTAAAAGTGTCCGCCTAAATTTCACAAAAGTGTCCGCTCGATATGAGAAAAGGCTGCTTGTAGGTGTACGGTACTCAGCAAAGAACAAGCTGGCAGTCGCTCAACATGCGCTAACACTTTTATTCGCCAAATGACGGAGTTTCCCTTTACAGCTAAAACCTTGCCACATAAGATCCTGCCACCCTCGCAGCAGACATATCCAATAAGATGAATCGCCCTATGAAAACACTCACTATTACGCGTCCTGACGACTGGCATATTCACCTAAGAGATGGCGCCCAATTAACAGATACGGTTCGCGATATCAGCCGCTATATGGGCCGCGCTATCGTCATGCCTAACCTAGTTCCTCCCGCCATCGATACCGAAACCGCCCTGGCTTATTACGATCGTATCAAGGCACAGGTGCCAGTCGGCTCGCAATTTGAACCCTTAATGGTGTTGTATCTCACCGACAAAACCAGCCCAGAGGAAATCCGTAAAGCTAAAGCCTCAGGCAAAATCGTTGCAGCTAAGCTCTATCCCGCAGGCGCGACCACCAACTCGGATTCTGGCGTCACCGATTTGAAGAACATCTACCCCGCCCTCGAAGCGATGCAAGAAGTGGGCATGTTGTTCCTAGTGCATGGTGAAGTGACTGATTCATCGATTGATATTTTCGACCGTGAGCGCGTGTTTATTGAGAATATCCTCAGCAAGATCGTGGCCGATTTCCCGAAGCTTAAAATCGTTCTCGAGCATATCACCACTAAGGATGCAGTCGATTTTGTGACTCAAGCCTCTGACAACGTGGCCGCCACAATCACCGCGCACCATTTACTTTATAACCGCAACCATATGTTGGCTGGCGGTATTCGTCCGCACTTCTATTGCCTGCCGATTTTAAAGCGCAATACCCACCAGCAAGCGCTGTTAGGCGCCGCAGCCAGTGGCAATAAGAAGTTCTTCCTCGGTACCGACTCGGCGCCACACGCAAAAGACCGCAAAGAGGCCGCCTGTGGCTGCGCGGGTTCTTATACTGCCCATGCCGCCATTGAGCTGTACGCCGAAGCCTTTGAATCAGTCAATGCACTGGATAAATTAGAAGCCTTTGCCAGCTTCAATGGCCCAGATTTTTACAATCTGCCTCGCAACAGCGATACCATCACCCTGGTGAAAAAATCTTGGGATGTGCCCGTCAGTTACCCACTTGGCGACAACAATGTCGTGCCAATTCGCGCTGGCGAACAAATCGATTGGCAGGTTGAATAACAGGCCTTTTGATGCGATAAACGGTGAGCCTACCGTTTATCGAGCTCGAAACCGTTAAGAGTCGCCTTAGGGCGACTTTTTTATAACCAACACGTAAACCATAACCTATTATCTTTTAAGAGAAAAAGTATGCATACACGGAAGTTACTAACGCTATTGTCCTCAAGCCTATTACTTACCACTACACTGCCACTCAGCACGTTTGCCGCCGATGAACTCACAGGCGTTTGGCTGGGACAACTGGGTAAAAGCAAGATCAGAGTCTGCTTTAACCAATATGGCACCGGCAGTTATTACTATCAAAAATACCTCACCCCAATTCGACTCGAGCTGCAAGACGGCATCTGGAAAGAAGAAAACAACACCGGAAACTGGCAGTTTGATACCGCAACACCACAAACACTGAATGGCCAGTGGTTTAAAGACAGCGCCAGCAAGTCACTGCCAATACAACTTGAGCGGCAAATCAGCCCAGATAACAATGATGATTGCAGCGCCGATGCCTACAATCTGCCGCTTGAAACCAAACCTTCACTGAGCCGCGGAAAATGGCAAGCTTTTCATACCATTGAATACCGTCCGCTGACCTTTGGCACTGATGTTAGTATCGAATTTAACGGCCCACAAAAAGGCATTTCGGCAATTAATCACTGGCTTGAGAGAAAGCTCACCGATGATGCACAGCTGGCACAAACCTTTGAGACTCGCCGCAGAATGTTGGCTCAAATGGGCAGCTTTGTGGCTGACGAAACCTTTGCAGAACCCATTTTCCTTAATCAGCATTGGCTTAGTGTGCGCTTGTATCGCTGGGCAGCGGGTTATGGTGCCAATGGGATCAGCCAAGAGTTTGTCAGCTTCTCGCTTGCAGATGGAAAACCTTTCCATCCATGGCAATGGTTTATCGAAAATGAACAGCCTCAAGCGATGCCGGAGAGTATGAGTTTTCCGCTACCACAAGCGCTAAAGCAAAAGCTGTTTGCCGATATCCCGCCAAACGCAGAATGCCCCACCTCCGACGGCTCTGGCTATTATCAACTGACTCTTGAGGCAACTGGAATGAAGTTTTGGGAAATGCCCCGTGGTGACGGCTGCGAGCAGGAGTTTACCTTAACCCCTCAAGAAGCCATGCCCTTTGCCACTCAATGGGGTAAAACACAACTTAAACTATTGGAATAAATTACGTATTACAAAACTACGGTATTGGGAAAGTAGGCTTTAATGGTGATAAATATGATGACACCAAACGCGCTTTCCCATCCAACACAGCAACGCATTTCAAACTTACCCGTTTCAGTAAGGGATCATCCTTGAGCAATTTAACCGTAAACAGCGTGACACCCGAAGCCTTAGTGCAAGCCCAGTTAGTTGCCTATAACCAACACGACCTTGCAAGCTTTGTGGCACTCTTTAGCGACAACGTTTGTATTTACCGTCCACCCGCCACAGAGCCCGTTATTCGGGGTAAAGCCGCATTTCGCGATTTCTATCAAAATGAACGCTTTAACTTGCCGCATTTACATGCCGAAGTCCTCAATCGTATGGTCGTTGGCAATAAGGTCGTGGATCACGAACGGATCGGCGGCATACACGACGAACCTTTTGAAGTGATGGTGGTATTTGAGGTAATCGATGGACTAATCCAAAATATGTGGAGTTTTGCGACTAACTGATGGGTTATTGGGCTTTACTTGATGCAAGATTGAACCGCTATATTCACTCCGCATCTTCCGAGTAAGGCATTGCCTGAACAGCATCGTATCTCAATACGTCAACATGCACGAGTAGAAAATGGCTAAAGACCCACTACACTTAACCATCTAAATTCGCCATAAACAAGGCACACTTCAATAGCAACGAGGGAACACATGAACGCTAAAATCATCTTCACAGCCAGTATTGCACTATTGCTATCCGCAAATAGCCACGCCATTAACGATGAGTATCGCAAGTTACTTGAGCGTTCAGGCTGTACCCAAGTGTCTGAAATGCAAGGGTGCGATATCCACAAAACCAAAGAAGAAAATGCCAAAGCAATGGCTTCCCCCAAAGCCGCTGCTGACGCCATCATTCCCAATGCCCAACAATGGATAGCAACAGCCAGCTCAGGAGCAACGGTTGCAAATATTCAAATCGATGATAAACATCAGGTTTGGGTTAACGGTAAACACGTAAAATCCAGTCAAAGTGGTGGAGCCATCAAATTCAAAGACGGTATGGTGGAATTCACCATTTATCCCGATGCCAGCTCGAATAAAGAGAGTATGTGGATTGATAACGATGCAGGATCAAAAGGCCCGATTACGGCCAAGTAACACTCAGCAACACCCCAGTAACAACCTACACTTGCCATCCCGCAAAAATAGGGGCTTACGCTTACAGCAGATAAAGTTCGCCAGCATACGCGATGAGCCCTTTAATACCATGGTCGTTTTGAAAGTATCGATTGGGCTCATTCAAGCGAGACTGCCTTTACAGCCAACAGAAGACATTTCATATCCCTGAACCTCAAAACGCCCTTTACAGCATGAATCAATCACGGGCTTCTAACATTGGTCTATGATGCTTACACAGGCCCGTTAACCCTATTAGGATTAACTTTACTAGAATGGTTAACCTACCAATGTTTATCAGAAAAGTGTTACACCTATCCCAGATTTACTTTCGACAACTCATTTTAACGTGAAATCAACGGATTCTGTGAGATGGATGACTGTCCCTTGGCCGCAAAATGCCTTAGGGTTAGTAGCAATTGCCAAAAGGGTAAAGCCAAGCGCCCTTTTTCTTTAACCATTTTGCCTAACAACAGGAATTGCTGATGTCTGATAACCAAAATGCCTTTTACGCCCGCGCCACTGAGTTGATTAAGCTCGCTAACCAGCAAAACCAAAACACTGAAATCCAAACCGGTGAAGTCAGTGCTTCATTTATGTGGGCCCTCGCCCGCTACAACGCTTGGTTTGGCTCCACCAGCTTTGAAAACAAAGAGCAAATGCAGGCCAAAAAACAAGAAATGATGGACTACTACATGGAGCGTTATAAAGAAATGCTCGACGCCAATCTCGAGGACTATATCGAAAACTTCGACCACTACCGCGCAACGCAAAAGTAATCGTTTACGCAACGCCCGATAGCCTAAGGTTATCAGGGCGTCTGATTTTTAGCTTAAGTGGTGATGACTCTCATTCCTCAACACTTAGCTAATCGTTATCCAATATTGATTAATTATCGTCACGACAAGCCAGTATTTGCGACCGAATGTCTGCCTTAAGCACTAATCATCTTGCTGTCAGTTGAATACTGACAGAAATATTAACATAGGCTCTTTTTAGCTACTCATGTTGGTTTTAATCCATAAATAAGCAACATAAATAACCACCGAAGTATATCCAGCCGATATCACTAGATTACATTTCCAAAGAGTTAACCAAAAAGATCCTCTGAAATAAGTACGCTTTCTGACCTCATGATTAAACAATGCAATTGAAGAAAATATCAACATCAGTGCGGAGCATCCCAGCATAGGTAACAACAGAAACATGATACCCAAACCTGCCGCTCCTAAAGATGCGTTAGATGTTTCATTACCAATGGGGGCGAGCATCATAAAGCCCAAAGCTATCCCTGCTATTGTAAGTATCAATCCCAAAAGTTGGAGTGTTCTCATCATCGTCCTTAAGATTAAATCCGCACATACTAGGACTATGTATGCAAAGAGCGCCAACAACATCCTATCTACGCTCTCTTTGACAATCCCTAATTTATATCGTCGTCTCTACGATTGTTAAATCTACAAAATGGCGCTTGTAACAGTGTGCAAGCGGAGCAACTAAACCCAATCTCATTTTAAACATGAATTATTAGTGGGTTCTTGTGAGCAAATGCAACGGCATATCATTATCTAAATAGGCCTCATCTGCCAGATAGAGCTTATTAGTACGGATCATCTTCTGGATCATCTCAACATAGGCGTAGCCGCGCTCTGAATATCGATCCAAGGTACCAGCAAGTGCAACACCCGTAATTGTTTGATTGGCTTGCCTTGATTCGGCACGAAGCTGACGCATTTTGTGGTAAGCACTATGGGTATTTAAATTCAATAAGTATCCTTCAACGGAGGCTAAGGGAGTCTCAAATCGCGCCAGCCCATACTGCCCCATCCCCTGGCGCTTTTGCTTTGGCTCCATACCATTACCATTAAAATCCCACTGACCAAACAATGCATTCCCCTCAAGTGTAAAGCGCGATGTCCCCCAACCACTTTCCTTTGCCGCCTGGGCCAATACTAGAGATGGAGGCAAAATATCTACCCGTTCAAGCAGGGCTTGCCTGTGGGACGGTGATAACGACGGTATTGGATTACTGATAACTTTGTACTTAATCGCTAAAGCGACCAAACCAGTGTCGTTGAGGGGCGCAGAGATTACCTGTAGCCGTTCTTGTAACACTTTTTCATTCGCTAATAATACTAAGGGGGTCATCAATCTAAAAAACACCATCTTCTTTTGCTTCACAGGCAATTGCTCTGATACCGACCGCCATCCTTTACCTACGGCATCAAAGGTTAATCTCGGAACCGATTTATTCCCCCCATGGAAATTTTCAGCAGTGTAATTAAGGGATTCAAAAAATAGCATCAAATCATCAATGGAGTGAATACTTACAGTGACAGGTTGAAGTTCTGCCTGCTGCACAGACCGTTGCTCACGCTCTGGTTGAAATATAATGCCGCCAATACGATGTTCACCTTGAGTATCTTGATTATTCACTTGGGTATAGGAAGGCTGAATTAAGGCTGATAATCCCATAATAGGTGGTTTTGTTGACTGACAATTTGCAAGCGGATAGCAAGTCTTTTCAGTTGTAAACGCCGTAGACAAGAGCTGATTAAACACTAATTTGTTGTCGGTCATTTCTGCTGCGGCGAATAGAGGTGAAGGCATAGACATTAGGAATAGCATAAACATTGCTAAGGGCAGTTTACAGTTTATCAACATGGAATCTCTCTGGAGAAAAACAATCGCAGTCCAACTAGCCAAAACACAGGGCGGGAAAGATAACAATAAAATCCTGACAATTTGCTTAATAGCTATGTTTGTAATACTGACTTGACTACGGAAATATCGCATGTGTCGAGCAGTTGAGGCGGCTTTTGATAAAATGACCCGCGGGCATGCCATGTTCGCTCAGTAAATTCCATCGTAAAAATGGGAACATGTAGAGATGCAAACGCTATAGACCATCGGTTTCACTACATAAGTCATCTTAGCGATCAGAAGACTGGTTGAAATGGTTAAGAACCAAGACTAAAGAAAACCAAAGATTTGAGCTTGCACATATAAAAATACTTTGCACAACTTATTATTTTTAATAAATCGAAGATAGTATGGTTACATTGAAAATGTACAAATAAATAACAACCTTCTTATAGATCAACATATTGATTATGAATTGTAAGAAATTCAGGCTTATTATTGAGCACAGCCATGACACACTTAGGATCAAACTGTTGACCCGCATTATCCTCAAGATAAGCAAATGCATCCTCAAATGACCATGCCTCTTTATATGGTCGTTTGCTTGTTAAAGCATCCAGAACATCAGCAACAGTGACTATTCTTGCTTCTAACGGAATATCCTCTCCTTTTAATCCCTCAGGGTATCCCTTACCATCGAAACGTTCATGATGGTAGTTGATAATATTTTTTAACATCTCCGTATGGTGTATCCCATTGAGACTAAACTCATTAATCATCAAATTAATCATCTCTCGACCTTTAATGGTATGAGTTTTCATCACCTCAAATTCTTCACTGGTTAATTTCCCTGGCTTCAATAGTATTGCATCTGGCACGGCGATTTTACCTATATCATGTAACTCAGAAAATAGATAAATAAACTCAACTTCCTCATCACTTAATCCTAACTCTTTTGCGACTGTCTTAGCGATGATGCGCGAATATGAAGACATTCGATGTAAATGATTTGCCGTTTCTTCATCACGATAACGACCAAAGGCTCTGGCAGTAATAAGTGCCCCATTAAATGTCTGAATAGAAAGAAATTCAACTGCAATGATACCTGCTAGGATTTGTGCATATGCGGAAAGTTCAGCACGTATTGCATCATCAAAATAACTACTCTCTTTAGAGTTACAAAATAAAAAACCAACAAAACGATCATTAAAATACAATGGTTCGGTATAACTAGATTCGTAGCCCGCCTCAAGCACTTTTCGACTATGTTCAGAACTATATATAAGTTGAGCACATAAATTATCTAATACCCTAGCTTGGCGGCTTTCCACTATATGTTGGAGAGAAGGTGTTTCGCTCAATTTTGCCTCATATAAACTCAACGGTGGCTTACCATCTGTACTATGCACAAAGGTTTTAATTTTATCTGTATGTTGATCATATATAGCAATTGCGATTCTAGTTAATTTGTCAAAATTTTTACGGAGTCGTGCATGAACATAATGCACACGTTCATTTATTGTCCTGTCCATGATTCACTCCGCAATTAAATCTCAATAATTACAATACAAACATATTCGTTAGCGATAAAAACAACTGTTTTTTATCGCTAACCAAATGTTTGACTTAAATTTTTAAGTTGATTTGCTCTATTCAATAAATTTTTACTCGTCGCACTGACACCTTCAACTTTCATACTATTGTCATGGGATATTGATGAAATAAGATTAATATTTCTATTAATATCCTCAATCACGGCTTGTTGCTCAGTTGCAGCTGAAGATATTTGGCTGGAAAAAGCAGATACTTTATCTATTTCAACCGTAATATGATTTAAATATTCCGCTCCAATTCGAGTGCTAGAAAGGCAAGTATTCGTTCTACCGACATTCAAATGCATCAACTCTTTCCATTCATTCAGTGTACGCTGAATATGCCCTATGCTCGTTTGAATTTGCTCTGTCGCTTTATGAGTACGAGTAGATAGATTACGAACTTCATCGGCAACAACTGCAAATCCTCGCCCCTGCTCACCGGCGCGAGCCGCTTCGATTGCAGCATTGAGTGCTAACAAATTCGTTTGATTAGCAATCCCTTGTATTTCAGACATGATAGTGTCTATTCGTTCTGACTCACTGGACAACGCTACCGCAGAATCAAAAGCTTGTTCAGCTTGGGTTGCTAATGAGGCAACTTCAGTTTCAACATTTTTAAGTTGCTGACTGGTCACCTGACAATGACGACGGGCTTCTTCAATCTGTAGATTACTCGCTTGGATATTACGATTAATTTCTTCTGCTGCGGATGCCATTTCAGTCACCGCAGTAGCAACTTGTTGGATCTGTAGATCTTGGGAGGTGATATCATTGCTCGTGGTAGACATAGACGTACTAATCTGATCCGCAATAGATTTTAATGAATGGGTTGCGTCATCAACTCTTCCTAAAACAGTCCGAATTCGCGCCTGCCCAAGTTTGATATGAAAATCTGCAATACTGTGGGGGGCGTCACCAGAAAAAATCAGCCGGCTAATGCTATCGTAGTCATTCTCTAATCGCTGCAAGTATCTAGGCGTTAAAAATAATTGCTGTCGATTTAAGGCAATGATAGCGAGTAAGGGCAAGATCACTAAGAGTGATTGAGGTAAGGTTAGCCACCAAACACTACAGACAATGGCTATGGATAATAAAAGAAAACTGACTAGGTGATTTGATAGTAACTTATTGCCCCAAAATTTATTTTTCTTGTTTTCAAGCGCTCTTAACTCCTTATACATCACGCTAGCACGCGCTTTATGTTCAGGCGTAGGGCAACAACGGACTGATTGATAACCAGAGATCCGGCCCCCATCATAGATGGGGGTAACATAGGCATCGACCCAATAATAACTACCATCTTTACAACGGTTTTTAACCATGCCACGCCAAGGCTTGCCTTGCTTTAAATGTTTCCATAAATCGGCAAAGGCAGCTTTCGGCATATCTGGATGTCTAACTAAATTATGATGCTGACCAATCATTTCATCGAGTTGGTATCCAGCCACTTGGCAAAAGCCGGGGTTAGCGTAGGTAATTACGCCATTAAGATCGGTTGTGGAAACGAGCTGTAGATCTTCAGAAAATTTGACTTCACTATCTTTAGTCACTACATCCTTGTGTACCATGATCACAATCCCTGATTTACGGTTGGATTAGTGTAAAAGTATAGTAAGGTTTTCCTTAATTGCACTTTTATGAAACAGCACTACTAGGGCGTGCGAGGTTTCAGGGTTATTTTGCAGCATTTGACTGACACTTATACAAAGCAAAGTCCGTGCGATGTCATGACTCAATCTAAACAGGCGATAACATAGCAGACACGCCAACACGTCCTAAATCCCCAAAGCCCGCAGCATATAGAATGCATTCAAAGCAAAAAAATTTCTGATCTGTCGTTTAGGTAAGCACCTAAAATCAAAGAGGGGCAAACAATCCTATTTGCCCCTCTGATGCAGTGACACTGTGGCGAATCAGTTGCTTACTTATGCGCAGCAAGAACAAACTTGATACATCGCCATTATTGAGTACATGTTTTTGTCGTTTGGCAATCAACCTGCTGCTTCAGTTGCTGTGCATATTGCTCCGCTGCTGCTTTTGCCTTTCGGGCTTCCACTTTTTGCTGCACATCCTCAGCTAATGCCTTATCAAAAGTCTCCATGCCAAAATAGTCGGCAACATCCAAATAAATAAACCAAGCGCCAGCGGCAACGAGGCCATAGGTCAGTAGACGTAACATGGTATTTAAACCTCAATAATTGTATCGACATCTGCAATATAGCTGAGGTTTTATCTAAAGAAAACTGTCAATTTAATGACCAGCAAATGTCAAATAAACACCATTAATCAATGAGATACAAAAAGATAAAAACCTTAAATTACAGAGTTTTAGCAGTTTAAGATTAAAGTTTGCGTTAAACTGTCAAAATTAACGATTTACCATGGAAAAAGATCGATTATTTGACATGTTTTTATAAAGTGACAATAAACCATAATCTCCTTAACTAACGTCAGGAAATCGACGATAAAATCATCAATTCATATTTTTGACATAACACGCTAACGCCAAAGAGATCCTCTCTCGGCTTCATTGCGGTAATAGCCTTTGCGCCAATAACCAAAGCTAAATAACCTGAGCTCCCCCCTTGCTTATTGGCACTTTTTAAAAACAGGAAAAGTAGCTTTGCGCGGCATTTATAGCTTAATGATTGAGCAATTGTCCTCGATTTACTGTGGCGAATAACACCATCAATTGCTACTCAAAGGCTTAAAAAGCCTCTGCACCAAAATGATCTACTGATTAAAGCTTACTCACTCGCGTAATTAACTAACCTAATATTCTAAAAACAGTTTTTTGAATTATTTAGTTTGTTAATTTATCGTTTTTTAGCCTTAAGACGCGCGCTACTGAATCTTCTTAAAAAACAACTGCAACGGCCTTTAACATCAAAATATGCTTATATTTCAATCGGCTCATCATCTTGAACATAACAATTTACTCACAGTCCCCTTGTTTGTTCCACAAAGTGAGGATTGCTAACATTCCCGCACCGCCCCTTTTTAAAACATCAATATGCAAAATCTCCTACAAGTATCAGCCAGCAATACAATTTCCCCTATTTTGGTTCAAGGAGCGATGGACATTGAAGTTGAGACCTTAATTGCCGCTCTTGGCAAGGTCACAATCAACACGTTTGGATCATGGACGTTCTGGGAGGGTGAACTGAGTGGCCACCCTGTCGTGGTCTCCCGCACTGAAATAGGCTTAGCAAATGCAGCGGCTGCGACCACACTGGCCATTGCCCACTATCGACCCAAGCTAATCATCAATCAGGGCACCGCTGGCGGCCATGACCCTAAGTTGTATCGCGGTGATATCGTCATCGGTGAAACCAGTTTTAATATGGGTTCGTATCTCACCAAGTTAACGCCAAAGGGTCAGGGGATTCATCCTACCCAATGGCAAAACTTCGATATGACCATGTACCTGCGTGAACACGGCGAAGTGGTCAAGCATAACCACTTTAAAGCTGATCCAGCCTTAGTGGAGGTGGCATTATCCCAAGCACATCAATACACCAAGGGAAAAGTTGTGAAGGGAATAATAGGTACTGGTGATGAATGGAATCGCGAGCTCGACCGTATCAATTGGCTACACCACACCTTCGGCACCGCAGTCGAAGAAATGGAAACGTCCGCGGCGGCGTTAGTGGCAGAGGCTTATAAACTCCCCTTTGTCAGCATTCGCATATTGTCAAATACCGATCAACACAATCAGGACTTTGACCCGCAGACCGCAGTGGATTGCCAGCAATTTGTGCTGAACATCATCCAGCAACTGATAGGCACCACTAAATGAGTGACTCGGGCGGGATAAAAGCGATCTAGCTTCCCCCCATCCACAGTGAGCTTGGCCTGCACTTTGCACTGCCAAGCCTGCGATTGTTTCGCTATTCCAATGTAGATTAAATCCATGCAAATCTTAGTTAGTCTCTTAGGCATCATCACCTTACTTGCTGTTGCATACCTGGCCTCGGAAAACCGTCGAGCCATTAACTACCGCACTGTCGGCCTCGCCTTTTTACTGCAATTGGCCCTAGGGGCATTTGTGATGTACTCCGCACTGGGGCAATCGATGATCTTCTCGATGGCTGCAGCCATCTCCAACGTCATCAGCTACAGCAATGACGGCATGTCTTTTATGTTTGGCGGCCTTGTTAGTGATAAAATGTATGAGCTATTTGGCGCAGGCGGTTTTGTCATAGCTTTTAAGGTATTGCCAATTATTGTGTTTTTCTCAGCATTGTCGGCGGTGCTTTATTATCTGGGGATAATGCAACTGGTGGTCAAAGCCGTTGGCGGGGCGCTGCAAAAACTGCTCAACACCAGTAAGGCAGAATCCATGTCAGCCAGTGCCAACATCTTTTTAGGGGTAACTGAAGCGCCACTACTCATTAAACCCTATATGCCGCGTATGACTCGCTCAGAGTTATTTGCAGTAATGTGCGGCGGTTTAGCCTCCATCGCGGGCACTATGCTCGCGGGCTACGCCCAATTAGGTATAAAGATGGAGTACCTGCTCGCGGCCTCGTTTATGGCGGCCCCCGGCGGCCTTCTGTTTGCAAAGCTTTTGATCCCACAAACAGAAACAATCAACGATGCGCATCTACAGCTCACAGAGGAAAATCAACCTCGCAATCTGCTTGATGCCGCCACCACAGGCACCATGAGCGGACTTTCACTCGCCCTCGCGGTAGGCGCAATGTTGTTTTCATTTATCAGTTTAGTTGCCTTATTTAATGGGATGCTCGGTGGTATTGGCGCTTGGTTTGGCCTCGAAGGTCTCACACTACAACAAATCCTTGGCTACCTATTTGCACCACTGGCTTGGTTAATGGGCGTCTCTTGGGATGAAGCCATGCTGGCGGGCTCTTTTATTGGCCAAAAGATTGTGATCAATGAATTTTTTGCCTACATCAACTTAGCGCCTTACCTGTCAGGCGATACCTTAGTCGCAACCACTGGGCTGCCAATGTCTGAGCGCACCCAAGTGATTTTATCTTTTGCGCTGTGTGGTTTTGCCAATATTGGTACTGTGGCTATCGCAATTGCTGGGATTGGCGGCTTAGTGCCAGAGCGCCGCTCCGAAATCCCCTCCCTCGGGCTAAAGGCCTTGGCTGCGGGGATTTTATCTAATCTTATGGCGGCGACTATCGCAGGATTATTTATGAGCTTAAGCTAACGCGGCCATCAATGCGGCGGCCCTAGCTGCCGCATTGATATCAAACTGCCTCGAGACCAAGGCTAGGCAGATAGTGGGGAATCTAGCACTTATCAACAAACGCTTGTCAACCAATTACCTTTGAGATGTTGATGCTGAGCTGTTAATGCTCAGCAGTGTCCAGTACTTATTTGTAAAATGGCGAGCATTAAAAAGCTTGAAAGAAAATCCCAAAGGCACTGAAAATCGCCACAAACCAAGAGAGGGAGCGTAAGGTGCCTTTATTTAATAGATATAAAATCTGATACGCAAAGCGCGCCACAATATGCACAATAGCTAACCATTCGGCCATGGGTGTCACCTTGCCAGTTGCGATGACAGTCAGCACCGCCAAACCAAATATCAGCAGGGATTCAAAGGCATTTTGATGCCCCGCTAATGCCCTCGCACCAAATCCGGTTAACTGCGCCTGCTGGCTGCGAGGATGATGGTTATCATAGCCCCCCGCTTTGGCCATCGCCCAGGCCACAGGACCTTTGGCTAAATACGGCAATAACATGGCGATAAACAAACAAGTCAGTAATGTATTCATAGGGCTTCCTTAGCCAATCTCACATAATGGAATAAATATATATTAAACAGTACATTGCTGTGCTCACCACGTTAAATTTAACAGCAAGAGGCGAGCGATTAACGTGCTTTATCCAAGGCATCACAGACCGCCTTCACACCGAGTAATGCCCTAGGTGTTGCGCGGTGCAATAGATCAGCATTTAATTGATAAATATGCTGGTTTTTAACCGCGGGGATTTCGGTCCACTTGCTCCAATCTATCCCTTTGACATTGCCTTCCTCTTCGCTCTGTAAAATCACCTCGGGCAAGGTCAGTAACACATTCTCTAAACTCACCTGCGGGTAATCACTCGCCGCATCATAAAAAACGTTTTTGCCATGACACACACCGATAATCTGCTGGATCCAACTGTTTTTGGCGACTGTCATTAAGGGCGTGGACCATAGCTGATAAAACACTTTTGGCTCGGATTTAGCGGCGTTTTCATTGCGAAGCCGAAGCAGCTCGCGGCGATAATAACCTGCCACTTGATTTGCCTGCTCCACATGCCCCGTTAATTGGCCTAACTCTTCAATTTCTTTGGCAACATCTTCAAGCGTTTGTGGGGAACTGCTGTACAGTTTAAACCCTAAGCTTTTGAGTTGATTAATATCTTCAGCCTTATTACCCGTATCCCACACGACAACCAGATCGGGATTAAGCTCTAATACGCGCTCAATCTGAATGCCATAATAGCCACCAATACTAGGGATTTTTTTCGCCGCTTCGGGGTAATCCGCATAATCTGTCGCGGCCACAATCGCCTCCCCCGCGCCAATGGCATAGAGCATTTCAACCGCGTGGGGCGAAAGCGCAATAATACGTTTTGCTGGCTCGGCCATCGCCACTGCGGGTAACAGCGCCAAGCTCAGGCCGAGGGCAATAAAGTGTCGGATTAACATTAAATTCCTTATCATTTAATCAATTAACTCTTGTGGCCAACCGAATTTTTCAAGGTAAGCCTGCAGGTTTTTAGGCCGATACTTGGGATCTTGCTCCCAACGCACCTTGACCGAATGATGCAACAATACGGGCGCAACATTCGGGTCAAGCGGCCGCAAATACGGCTGCTTAATCCGGTAAAAACTACGGCGTGAATCATGCAGCGTCGCCAAGGGATTAGGGTGTAAACTGGCCGTTAAATGTGGCTCGAGACTTAAATTAAACCGCTCAGCCTCAGCGATCATCCACGAAAGGGCATTATCCGACAATAAAGAGCCATCTTTATCCGGCTGATAACTGCCACCAATATTGCTATGGGCCCCCGCAAACCACACTTGCTGCATATCCATATTGTCGCGTAATTGCCAGATAGTGGGCTCAAAGTCGCTGCGATGCTCGTCTATCGCCAAGGCATGGCGGGCAACCCGCACATTGCGACCAATTTTAGTGTCATAAAACTCATCTTTATCTTCAAATAAGCCAAGGAAAGAAATCGGGATTCCCATGGCGCCTACCGTATCCCACACCCCAACAAACTTAATCTCCCGTGATTCGTGGCTGTGCTTTTGTCTAAACTCAACGGATTTATCGCCGCTTGGAGCAAAGGGCTCGCTGCTTTTTTTATAGTGGTCAAAGGCTTGTTGGATAAGCCTCGCATCGGGGCGCTTAAGAATACCGCAGTTATTGATAAGGCCACACAGGCAACGCACTGTGTATGCGCCTCGGCTAAAGCCAAAGAGATAAATCTCATCGCCAGGGGAGTAGTTCTGCACGATATAGCGGTAACCATCCATGATATTTTTATGCAGCCCACGCCCTGTCGCGCCGCCAATCATTTCATCGTAATAGGAGCCAACGCCCCAGTCGTAAAACACTTGCTGGGGTTTACCATCGGCCGCCATCGGGCTAATAGCCCGCGCCAGACGCAGCACATTGGTGGGAAAATCCACCTTAAGGTCTTTCTCGGGTCGATTCCAAGTCCCGTCAGCACAAATCACAATACGTTTATTCATCGCATCATCCTTGAGGCACTGATGCCCAATCTCGATGGTAAAAAGCTGTCGATACAGACGCTAACGGGTTTTACCAAGGGATCACCGCCTCGATAGCCTTGTTTACGGGCGATCTAAGACGGAAAAACTGACCTTGCTTTACATGCTCACGTCGCAGCAAAAAACTATACTGACATAAAACCCTCAGCTAACAAATTGGAACAATAAAATGCAGCGATAGTTTGCATGTGCAACCTTCATACGAAAGCAAGATTAATGCAGCCTTTAACAAGGTATTGAACAAAAGCGATTAATCTTTTTATCTATTTATGGAGTTTATTGTCATTGTTTCCCCAGTGACTCGCCGTGAATATATCCCTATAGGCTCGACGGCGACATCCATGTCGCCAACGGTCACTGGTGCCCCAATGCCAATTTTAACTACCCATTTGCGATATGTACGTTAAAAGCAAATGGACAAAAGCGTGTCAGCACGTCGACTGTATCAGGTGAATTTCGGATAAAAATTTCTATGGGTTAACGCTCGGCACAGCGGACGTTTTTTGACGCGAAGCGGCGGAAAAACGTTCCGCCTGCTGCCGCTTGTTAGGGCTATTTCTTCCGACCTGGAGGAGTGGGAATACTTGAGGTATTGATGCCCTCGTTAACCCACAAAGCCCATTGCCTTAGACTATTTCCATTTCTTTGCAGTGATCCAGGTGTCCACCGCATCTCATATTTACTTGATACAGCCTCTCCAAGTGCCGAAGCAGATATAGAAGGGTTGTCTTGAATATAACTTATACATACAGCTATTACGGGTTCATTTTTCGCTGATGTCCATACAGCCTCTTCGAATCCACCAAACTTATCTACCGCAGCTCGATTCAGTGTTACTACATCGTCAACGATTGATATTAAGTCAAATCGCCTTAATACAGTTAGTGAGTTTCGGTATCCACTTACCACCAAATCATTTAAGCAATCTGTATCAGAAATTATTTCTAATGCATCACAAACACTCGCCGGGGATGCTGTGGCAGAAAATACAAATCCTTTTTGCTTACCTCTATTTCCAATTTTTGTCCGATCCATAATTGGAGAGCCGGTATCCTGTACTACGAATTTTTCACCAACATTAACAAGGTATCCGACGCTCATTAGTATCTTGATCAATCTGTTTGAGTACATTGACCATGTTTTATCACTATACGTTGCTTTAGGCAGACATGATTTTAATGTTTCTATTATGAAACTTTGACTTACAGATTGGCCTGATCGGTTTTTGTATAAAGAAATTTTCAAAGCGTGCTTAGCTATTTTTTCTCGCAGTACTTGAAGCATTGTTCCTTCATCATGCGTAGCTATATCTCTATGATGCTTAAACTTAACTCCCTTTCTTTCTGCTAAACCAAACATAACTAGGTCTGCGCCAATATTCCAAACAGTTTTCTCTTGAAGGTCAGTTTTGTCTGCTAATTCTTTAGACTCTGAAAAATCATTTGCGAGTAAATACGTATAGACGCGTAACATCGATGAAAGATCGGATGTCGGAATATAATTGAATGGGACAACGGGCACATTACCTGTCATGAGATAGTCTTTAAAAATATCCCAGTAGACGTTTAATCTATCGCCACTTTTTATAAGCAATCGTTTATTAACTAGGCTATTAACAACTGAAATCCCTGAAATTTCAATAATTTCGCTCCAGTCTGCAGGGGCTTTCTGTGCAACGATACGTAAACATGTCAGTTCTTGTTGGGTTAGGATTTCCAAATCACTTTCAAATAATCTCCTAACATCCAAATCTGCTAATACTGATTGCGACTCATCACCTTTTTTATTGCTTTCATGCAAATTTATGCAAAGTTTTTTTAGAAGCCAAGGGAAACCTTGGCAGCTTTGCGTTATTTGATGACGTAATTCAACTGGTAATTTATAGTCCACCTCTTTCTCAAACGTAGTTATCGACTTTGCAATTTCACCACTGTCAAACACATCCAATCTGTAGACTTTTCGATAATCTGCGAGTTCATGCCACATATGATATGCAGGATGATCTTGCTGAGTGGTACTATCCGTTTTCCAAGCAAATCCTAGGGCAAAATTAGATTTTTGCGCAGCTACATCTACCATTAAATCCTTCGCTGCGGAGAAAATACTGAATAATTCTGGTTTAGAATATAGCTCTTCAAACTGATCAAATATCAAGCATATAACTTGACCTGATTTCTCTAAAGATTCCAAATAATTAAGAATACTAGGTGATGATAATGGTGAGCTTGGGTCAGTCAATTGAAGTTCAATCGGGTCTCCGAAACCTTCTTTTTGAGCAAGTTTAAGGCAAGTTAAAAGGGCTGCTGAAATATAAGATGGCGTCTTTGCCCCACGTATATCAACTGCAAAAGTGTAATAGCGATTTTTATAAAACTGATTACTTGTTCTCTGGCGTATCTTTGCTATCAGCGAACTTTTTCCTAAGCCAGAGTTACCAGTTATTGCAAAGATTCGAGTATTGCTTTTGTTACTTTTTATGTTGTCCAAAAAGTTAATTATTTCCTTTTGAGCACTCTCCCTCCCAACAAAATCTTTAGGTCTTGCGGGCCTATAGTCTTCCCACGAATCACCTATCTGAACCTCTACCACATTAGGTAATTTTGTCGTCTTAGATAAAACTGACTCAACTGATTTCTCCAAGCCAACACTTAAATCATACTCTGCTAACGAGCAATCTAAACTACCTAAATTATTTAAAGTTTCTTGATCATTAATATGACGCCCATTTACCGCGTTGAATAAAAGTACACCGTGAGGAGCCCCACCACGTAATGTATAAACGGCCCAAAACCTTCCAAAAGAACTCACAAGCAAAGACCATTCACCCAAAAACTCTTTGCCGCCGACTTTTTCTTCTGCAGCAATTATTGGGGGATGACATATTATTGAAGCTGCTTTTAAAGAACTGATAACCTCTGCTGGTGTATAGAAGCTTAATTTTGAAGCTACCTCACGAGGTTTCTCTTTCCACATTTCAACAAAGCCTTTGGCCTCTTTTCCAAAGTCAGATGTTGAAATCAACCAACCTTCGGAGTAGTCGTACCCCGCAACTGTTCCAAGTAATTGGCGTAGGATAGTCGCTGAAACTTTTTCTTTATGTGCCTTGCACTCTACGTATATTTGTTTGTTATTCACCCTATGTCTGCAGAGTAAATCAAGCTCCACACCTACGAAGCGAATCTCTTCTATAACGTCATACCCTTGAGCTTCAAGTAAGTCTTTTGACAGTTTTTCAAATAGATCACCTTTAACTTTCTGCGGATCACCTTCAATACTTGCGACTTCTATTTTCATTCTATTTCCATTTCTAGTTATTTTGTTTGTCGGCTAAAATAATCGAAACAGGATCAAGCCCCTAACATTTTATTAGTGCGCATGCGCGTTTTCCAAACCTATTAACTAATTTTGGGAAAGCTTATGCGGATGATTTTTAAGGGTTTTATAAATTTTAGGCTGGAAAAACGCGCAAACTAATGAGTTTAAAAACACTCAAAAGCATCTAAATTTAAATACGACTTTATACCCATATATTATTAGTCGCTTTACGGTAGGGCCAAACATTGGGTAAATAGATGAGATTTTGCAAGGCAATTAATTCGTTAGTTTTCAATTCACTAAATGAATGCTAGCCAGCTTTGGGACAAAAGCTTTTAGCCAGATGAACAGTTCAATGGTCATTAAAATTGCCATTGTTGCAACAGTGACCGTTGGCGGCATGGATGCCGTCGTCGAGCCTATAGGGATATATTCACGGCGTGTCACTGGGGGAAACAGTGGCAATGCATATATCGCAATATCCGATTCAGCCGACTTGTTTTGGGGCAAAAGCTTTTAGCCTGATGAACAGTTCAATGGTCATTAAAATTGCCATTGTTGCAACAGTGACCATAGGCGGCATGGCCGCCATTTTATCTCTGCCCCATATGGGTATAGGAAATGTCGCTTTATGGCTATCGCGACACACGCTCAGTTTAATAATCAAACCCCAGCTGTGCTTTAATGCCCGCTTCGAAGGCATGTTTAATGGGTTGCACTTCACTCACCGTATCGGCCAGCTCGATAATCGCTCGGTGGCAGGCGCGGCCAGTGATAATCACATGTTGCATCGGCGGGCGATTTTTAAGTGCAGTCAGTACCCGCTCGACATCAAGATAGTGATAACTCACCATATAGGTCAGCTCATCGAGCATCACGCAATCAATGCTCTCGTCTTGCAGTAAAGCTTCAGCTGCTTCCCAAGCGACAAGAGCGGCTGCGGTATCCTTTTCTTTATCTTGGGTTTCCCAAGTAAAGCCGGTGCCCATCACATGAAAACTAACGCCAGCGCCTTCAAGTAGATTACGCTCGCCGCATTCCCAAGTGCCCTTGATAAATTGCACTACGGCGGCTTTTTTGCCATGGCCCACCGCGCGGGCAACCGTGCCAAAACCTGAGGTCGACTTACCTTTGCCATTGCCTGTTAAGACTAACAAAATGCCTTTTTCATCCTGAGCGGCGGCAATTTTTGCATCGACTCCCGCTTTGAGTTTTTGTTGGCGCGCCTTGTGGCGTTCAGCCTTTAATTGTTCTTGGTTATTATCGTTTGCTGTTGTCATGGTTTGGTATTCATCCTACGGCTTAACTGATGCGGTTAAGATTGCCTGTAATTGTGGTAAATCTAGATGCTCGGCTAGTACATCAGCCAAACGATTCAACTGTTGTTCGCGAATTTCATTGATATCAATTGCTTGTGCGTCTTCTAATCCCGCCCAGCGCAGAATTAACTGGCACGCCTCAGGGCTGTCGAATAGCCCGTGTAAATAAGTGCCTAATACTTGCCCGTCCTCACTTAAGCAGCCGTCAGCAAAAGACTTTTCCGACTGTTCATCGAGCTCATTGATCAAGCGTAATGGTGCACCCTTGGCGGCATCACTGGAGGTGAGATAGTGGGACTCACCGCAGTGGATCTCATAACCTTTGACCACCACTGTCTGCCCTAACAATGTCAACTCACCTGCGACGCTACGTAACTGCTTTTCAGCTTTAAATTCGGTGGTTATGGGTAAATAACCCAAACCTTGGCTAGTCCCGAGCACATCTTCTATCCCTAACGGATCGGCAATGCGCTCACCCAGCATTTGATAACCACCGCAAATTCCCAGCACTTTACCGCCGTAGCGCAAATGCTTAGCAATTTGCTTATCCCAGCCTTGCTCCCGCAAAAAAGCCAGATCGGCTCGGACATTCTTACTGCCGGGTAAAATCAGTAGATCGGCGGCGATCTCCGGCGTCTGAGCTGAGGCTTGTGTCTGGAGTGACACATAATCAAAATCGATATCGGGATGCAGCCTGAGGGGATCAAAATCCGTGTGATTACTTGTGCGCGGATACACCAGCACTCGCACTTTAAAACGACTCTTGGCCTGCTTAGTTGGCGAATCAGTGAGCGCATCCTCGGCGTCTAAGTGCAAATCATGCAAATAGGGCAGCACGCCTAATACTGGCTTTTGCGTATACGCCTCAAGCCAATCAATACCAGGCTGCAACAGGCTGATATCGCCGCGAAAGCGATTGATCACAAAACCCTTTACCCGCGCCTGTTCTGACTCGGATAACAGCGCCAAGGTCCCTACCAAATGGGCAAACACCCCGCCTTTGTCGATGTCGGCAATAATAATCACCGGGCAGTCAACTGCCTCGGCAAAGCCCATATTGGCAATATCCCCAGCACGCAGGTTGATTTCTGCTGGGCTCCCCGCCCCTTCAACCACAATGGTGTGATATTGCTGACCTAGGCGTTCAAAGGAGTCCAACACGGCATTAAGGGCCATGGCTTTATAATCTTTCGATTTTTCACCAAAAAAAGCCGAGGCTTCGAGTGTCGTTAACGCTTTACCCTGGACAATAATTTGCGCGCCCGTATCTGAACTGGGTTTGAGTAAAATCGGATTAAAATCAGTATGTGGCGCTAAATAACAGGCCGCGGCTTGCAGCGCCTGTGCGCGGCCAATCTCACCACCATCAACAGTCACAGCACTATTAAGCGCCATATTCTGTGGTTTAAAAGGCGCGACGTTGACACCCTGACGGACTAGCAATCGGCAAATTCCCGCCACCAACGTACTTTTACCCGCATCAGAGGTTGTCCCCTGCACCATTAATACTTTCGCGCCTTGGGACGATGTTTGAGGCAAACTAGCGGTTGACGTTTGATTGGTTGCCGTGGGATCTGCAACGTTATGTGAATGCATGGGCAAGGACATCACTCAATAGATGAAATAAGATAAAAGGCTGATTATTTAGTACGAACTAAATGCAAAAGCGGCTCAAAATAACATTAACGACGCGATTGAAATGCACCAGCTCATTTAAGCGTCAGCGGTAAACCCGCCACCACTAAGGTCACATTATCCGCAACCGCAGCAACATCTTGGTTTAACCAGCCAGCTTCATCCACAAATTGGCGACTCAGTTCCCCCAAGGGCACAATGCCTGAGCCTACTTCATTACTGATTAAAATCACCACACCTTCAAGTGTATTTAACGCACTGACAAAATCCGTTTTTGCCTGTCGCCAGTGGACTAACACATCGTGTTGAGATGATGTCGCAACCGCTAGGGCAAAATCTGATTCGGTCGAAGCTGGCTCAGCCTGTGGCTGGACTGCAAGTAATTGATTAGTTAACCAAAGCGTTAAGCAATCCACCATAATCACCCGCCCCGGCTTAGCTAAATGCTTAAGCTTGGCGGTTAATGC
Organism: Shewanella sp. DNRA4; assembly: GCF_012843185.1. Lineage (NCBI taxonomy): Bacteria > Pseudomonadati > Pseudomonadota > Gammaproteobacteria > Alteromonadales > Shewanellaceae > Shewanella > Shewanella sp. DNRA4. The sequence continues at coordinate 131,923 of NZ_JABAIP010000005.1, read as the reverse complement.
CAAGGGTTCTTCAATCAACTGCCAGTCGATATCGTCCTGGGCACGACCATCTTGATGCAAACGGATCCGACTGGCCATTTCAGCATCGAGTGCCTGCGCGGTTGCGACGTAGCAGGCATCGAATCCTAAAGCCGTATACTGGCGTACTAAGGTTTCACCGTAACGGCTCTTACCGCTACGAGCGCCGCCCAGCACTAAATGGATCACAGAATGCTACCTACAACGAGCAGCACGAAGTAACACACAATTTCACAAATTTGCTGCGCAGCGCCTAAGGTATCGCCGGTGTAACCACCAATTTGACGTCTAAAGATCACCACGATCAAACGGCGCAATCCGATCATAATCAACAACAGCGACAGTGCAGCAATCCCCTTTAATACCAACAGCACTAACACACCACTGGCGATCAAAATAAACAGTTCATTAATGCCTTGGTGCTGCGCTAACGGCTTAGATTTACTGGTCTCATCGTCGCGCACATATTTTTCGGTGAAAATAAGGCTCGCAGCCACGACTCGACTCACAGTATGGGCGACAATCATCGCCGAACCAGCAACCACAGGGTCATAAAGCGCTAATTCAACCAATAATTGCCATTTAAGCATCAAGACAATAATCAAGGCCAAGGCACCATAACTACCAAGGCGCGAATCCTTCATAATGCGTAGCTTGTCTTCAGCCGTCCAACCGCCACCAAACCCATCGAAGGTATCGGCTAACCCATCTTCGTGGAAACCGCCCGTTAACAGTACGCCCGTTAACATCGACAGCAATACAGACACCCCAGCGGGTAACCAATTTTGAGTCAGCCAAAAAACGATGGCGCTTAACAGTCCCACCAGTAAACCCACTAAGCCAAAGTAACGACTGGCTTTATTGAGTTTATCGGCATCGACTTCGACCCATTTGGGCATAGGAATACGGGTAAAATAGCCCATGGCCACAAAAAATAAATCTATCTCTTTGTGCCAGCTTTCGCGTTCTGACATAAAGCATCCTTAGTGAATACACACTTGCTGCAGGGTTTAAAGTTAAAACGATTGGCTAAACGTTATTATTTTAAATAAGTTAGCAGGCACATCATACAACAGCCTCAATCCCTGCATCACTAAAACTCGCCATTTGATTGTAAAAATTTACTGCGGCTTGAATTAACGGCAATGCTAAGGCTGCACCCGTGCCTTCACCTAATCTAAGCCCCAAAGATAACAAGGGTTTAGCTTGCAAATATTCCAACATACGTTGATGGCCTTGCTCCTCGGAGCAATGGGCGAAAATCAGATAATCCCGTACATTAGCATTGATCGTCACCGCCACTAATGCGGCGGCTGTCGCAATAAAACCATCCACAACCACCAACATCTTGCGCTCAGCAGCAGCCAGCATGGCACCAGTCATTTGCACAATTTCAAACCCGCCAAGACAAGCAAGCACCTGTTTTGGCCCACTAAGCGCACTTTGATGCGATAGCAACGCCAGCTCTACCAAGGTTAACTTACGCGCTAAAGTGTCGCTATTAATGCCTGTACCGCGCCCCACACAGTCAGCCACATCGAGCTGCATTATCGCCGCCATAATTGCCGCGGCAGAGGACGTGTTGCCAATCCCCATTTCACCAAACGCAACCAAATTACAGCCCGCTTGATGGTGACGCTCAATAAGCTCGCGCGCCATATCAAAGCCCTTATCCACACTCGTTAAAGGCATGGCGGGTTCCAAATGAATAGCAGCAGTACCCGCGCCAAGACGTTGATCGATAATCCCTTCTAGCCCCTCAACGGGTGTCAAAATACCGCAATCGATCACTTCAAGCGTAAAACCTAATTGGCGACAAAACACATTAATGGCCGCGCCGCCGTGGGCAAAGTTTTGCACCATTTGGTGGGTGACTTCACTTGGGGCAATCGAAACCCCTTCAGCGGCAATGCCGTGATCCCCTGCAAATACCAACATGGTCGGTTTGACTATCTGCAATTGTTGTGGCCCTTGAATGCGAGCAATTTGTAATGCTAAGGATTCGAGTTGTCCCAAGGCACCTGGCGGCTTGGTTTTAAGATCGATTTTTTGTTGAATAACCTGATCCTGCGCTTTACTCACAGGCTCGATTTGAAATGACAGGCTTGATTGAGACATTCACACTCCAGTGACTAATTCGATTTCAATAACTCGTTCGATTTCAATAACTCGTTCGATAACAACTACGACGCATACAGCGGCTATTTTCCATACGCACTTAGTACTAAATTAGCTAATCCTCTGCGAAAAACGCGAGTTAGATTAGTTACGCCGACGCAAAATCAGCAAAAAGAAAAAACTACCTATTGAGGCGGTGATAATACCAACGGGCAGTTCTTGATTGCCCAGCAAACATCTCGCGAGCACATCAATCCACACCATAAACAAGCCGCCCACTAACGCGGTGAGCAAAATTGGCTGACGCCCGGGAAATAACAAGCGCACCGTATGGGGGATCATTAATCCAACAAAACCTATGCCACCACAGGTCGCCACTAAAACGGCGGTAATTAGCGAGCAGAGCAATAACATATTGAGGCGTAATTTAGGTACATTCACCCCTAAGGTGTGGGCCGTTTCATCCCCCGCCTGCAGGGCCATAATCTGCCGCTTCCAACCGAGGATGATAAAAAAACTCACCAATACAACGATGGATGGCAAAATTAAGAGCGGCCAACTGGCCTTAGCAAAACTGCCCAAACTCCAAAAAAGCACTGATGCCGTGGCCTGCGGGCTGGCAAAATACAACAGCAAGCTGGTTAATGCGCCAAACATAAACGATGTTGCCACCCCAGAGAGCAGCATGCGCTCAACTTGGCTGTTGAGCCCAAGCCCTGACAAGGCGAGAACAATAAGAACGGATAAACTGGCACCAATAAAAGCGCCGAAAGGCAAACTAAACCACAGGAGCCCAGCAAACATTCCCGAGCCACTAAAAATCCCCGAATTGGCAATAACGCCCGCATTACCGAATAGACCAGAGCCAGTAAACAAGGTCAGCATCACCACTGCGCCAAAGGAGGCACCTGAACTGATGCCAAATAAATAAGGGTCAGCAAGGGGATTGCGCGTTACGGTTTGCAGCACACTGCCCGCTAAAGACAGCCCCGCCCCCGCCACAAACGCGAGCAATATCCGTGGCAACCTTAATTCCATCACAATCCGCTCCGTCATCGAGGCGGCAGTTGACGCATCGTCGTTGGCGAAAAATTGATTGAATAATTTAATAAACACATGCAGCACATCTAAAAAGCTGATATTTGCCGCGCCAAAACTGGCGGCCGCAATCGGGGTCAGCAGAGCAAAACCCACCAAGCCAAGAATCAGCCATTGCTGGCGGGTTAATGGCGTTAAAATATGGGTTAAAAGATTCATCATTATCAGCTTAAACGTGTCAATCATGGCGTGTTTATCTCCCCGTTGATGTTATGGGGAGCGGATACAACCACATCATCCGTCGGTGATTTTTGATAACCATAAAAGTAATTAATTAAAGGATTGGCATGTTGTGGATGGGGCATCACTTGAGCGCAAACACCAAAAACTTGGGCAATGCGCTCCTCTGTTAATACCTCACTCGGCGTGCCCATGGCGCTCACTTGCCCCTTATCCAGTAGCAGCAAACTATCACACAGGGCACTTGCTAAATTCAGATCATGAATAGAGGCAATGACACTAATGCCAAGGCTTCGAACCAGCTCCAAAATTTGTATTTGATAGCGCACATCGAGGTGGTTTGTGGGTTCATCTAAAATCAGTAACTGAGGTTGTTGCACAATAGCGCGGGCAATCAGTGCCCGTTGTTTCTCGCCACCGGAGAGCCGCTCATATTGCTGATAGCGCTTATGGCTAAGACCTACCTTTTCAAGCGCCTTGATAATTTTTTCACTATCACCGCTGGAATTAGTATCGAACATCCCTTTGTGGGGCGTGAGCCCCATAGCAACGAGTTGCTCTGTGGTCATATCAAAATAGTGCGGCGTATCCTGCTGCACCACAGCTACTTTGCAGGCAAATGCCTTGGGCGAAAGCTCGTTAATATCCTGCGAAAACAAACTGATTTGCCCCAGAGTTGGGCGAATAAAACGATATATACAACGCAGTAAACTGGATTTACCCGCACCGTTAGGGCCGATTAATCCCAGCATTTCACCGCGTTGTAGGGCAAAGTTAATCCCTGAAAGAATGGTTTTGCCTTCGATGGTCCAACTCAATTGGCTGACATTGAGTGCCACATTAGCTAGCACCGCCGAAGATTGCACATCTGTTGACGTGGAAGGCTTCATTTAAAGCAGCTCCCACAGGCATATGTTGTACCCAAACCCAGTAGCACCATGGGCCACAGGGCGAAACGTATCAATATCATTTTCTGCTCCCTCGAGTCACCCGCTCGAGAACTAAGGCTGCACGCAGCGAAAACAGAAATAGGCAGGTCTCCTGACTTGTAGCAAAGAAGGTTCTAGGTTCTAGGCTCTAGATTCTAGGCACTTCTTTTTACTACTCACAGTTGCGGGTACAGTTCGGGCTGGCTGACGGGCAGCACCCCGATTCCCTATTATGTTTGGGTTGATCCGGCGTTTATAACGACTATTGCCTTAAGCGAATAGCGCAGGATAAAGCGAAATTCCCAACACCTATTTCTGCGACATTTAAACTTAGCGAACACAATGCGCTATCTCGCTCAAACGTCAGGGAAAAGCATTATCCTATATCTTGCTCATTAGGCAATGCAGTTTAAATCAGAAAATTTTCATCATCCCATTTAGCATGAGATTTCAAACTCAATCACCATGGCCCGATGGCCAGTCTAAGCGCCAATATCGAGTCCCATGTTTATCTTCGAGTACATTAATCGTCACCACCGCGGCAACCGGTAAAGTAAGTTGACTGTAAAACCCTACCGTTCTCACCGCCCCCAACGCTCTTGCCATTAAATGACGGATCACCCCGCCGTGGGTCAGAACCCAAATATTGGCTGTGGGTGCATTGGCATTACGCTCGCCGTGGGCCTGTTCATCATCCAACGCCAGCAGGGCAAACTCTTTATTGAGGATCAGCTCTATTGCGCCATCGATACGAGCCTCGAAACTTGCCATCGTTTCTCCATTGGGCGGCGACACGGCCCAAGGATCTTGCCAATAGGCCGCCATGCGCTCGCCATCCTGTTGATATAACTCATCGAGCACGCGACCATCCCAATCGCCAAAATCCATTTCTTGTAGATCCTCCAGCAGGTTGACCTCAAGCGGCGAAGGCGTTGGTGCCGCTAAATGTGAACTCTCAGACAACCTGGAATGCGGCTCCAGCGCCAACACCTTGGCAAATTCAGCGCAGCGCCTTGAGGTGGAGCTGTAAATACCGTGGCACACAGTCGCCTGCGCCGCCACTGCTGCCGACATCTGCCGCCAGCCCTTCTCGCTCAGTGGAACATCGACTCTGCCACGTAAAATCGCACCGCCTTCGCATTCCCCGTGGCGTAACAGTAATAAGCGAACTTGTTTCATATATGCCTTTTAAAAATCTTAGAACCTAGAATCTAGGTGCTAGGAACAAAGCCTAAAGACTAAAACCTAAAACCTAGAGCCTAGAGCCTAGAGCCTAGAGCCTAGAGCCTAGAGCCTAGAACCTAGATTCTAATGACTTTGACTTTCACCTTGCCCTGACAATCCGATGTCGCGTATTATGGACGTCTATACGTATAAATGTCCAAACCATAACGAACGACATTCAATAATAAAATGCAATTTACCGCAGAATTGCATATTTTTGGACTCAACTTAGCTGTAGTAAAGGTAATCATTTATGGCGATATCTCTCCATCGAGCCAGCCAAACACTGGCAGACATTCGCAACCAGTTGTCAAAGCGCATTCTGATTTTAGACGGCGCCATGGGCACTATGATCCAAGGCTACAAGCTAGAAGAAGCCGATTACCGTGGCGAGCGTTTCAAGGATTGGCATACCGACGTTAAGGGCAATAACGATCTTTTAGTGCTCACGCAGCCACACATCATCAAACAAATTCACACCGACTACCTATTAGCCGGTGCCGATATTATTGAAACCAACACTTTCAACGCCACCACTATCGCCATGGCCGACTACGATATGCAGTCGCTGTCCGCCGAGATTAACCGTGAAGGTGCGCGCCTCGCCCGTGAGGCCTGTGATGAAATCGAAAAAGCCACGGGTAAACCACGTTATGTTGCCGGTGTGTTAGGACCCACTAACCGCACTTGCTCTATCAGCCCAGATGTGAACGATCCCGGATATCGCAATATCCACTTTGATGAGTTAGTGACCGCTTACTGCGAATCGACCCGCGCCCTGATTGAAGGCGGCGCCGATATCATTATGGTCGAGACCATCTTCGATACCTTAAACGCCAAAGCCGCACTATTTGCCATCGAAACCGTGTTCGATGAACTCTTTGGCGCAAATTCGCCAGCGCGTTTGCCCGTGATGATCTCAGGCACCATTACCGATGCCTCTGGCAGAACCCTGACCGGGCAAACCACCGAAGCCTTTTATAACTCCCTTCGCCATATCAACCCCTTATCCATCGGCCTTAACTGCGCCCTTGGGCCAAAAGAGCTGCGTCCCTACGTTGAAGAACTGTCACGCATCGCCGAATGTTATGTCTCGGCGCACCCTAACGCGGGTCTACCAAACGAGTTTGGCGGTTACGATGAAACCCCAAAAGACATGGCCAGCGTTATCCAAGAATGGGCCCGTGAAGGCATGCTCAACATTATCGGCGGCTGCTGTGGTAGCACGCCCGAGCATATTAAGGTCATTCGCGAAGCCGTAGAGCCGTTTGCGCCACGGGTATTACCCGAGATCCCCGTCGCCTGCCGTTTATCGGGTTTGGAACCGCTCACTATCGACGCCCAAACCCTGTTTGTGAACGTGGGTGAACGTACCAACGTCACGGGTTCTGCTAAGTTCTTAAAGCTGATCAAAGAAGGCAAGTTCGAGCAGGCGCTCGATGTCGCCCGCGAACAGGTAGAAAGCGGCGCGCAGATCATCGACATCAACATGGACGAAGGCATGCTCGATGGCGTGGAGGTGATGCATAAGTTCTTAAATCTTATCGCCTCTGAGCCGGATATCAGCCGTGTGCCGATTATGATCGACTCCTCTAAGTGGGAGGTGATTGAAGCGGGCCTCAAATGTATTCAAGGCAAGGGGATTGTGAACTCTATCTCCTTGAAGGAAGGCGAAGAGAAGTTTATCGAGCAGGCAACCCTAGTGAAACGCTACGGCGCCGCGGCCATTATTATGGCGTTCGACGAGCAAGGCCAAGCCGACACTAAGGCGCGCAAAGTCGAGATCTGTACCCGCGCCTACCGCGTACTGGTCGATAAGGTGGGTTTTCCACCCGAAGACATTATCTTCGACCCGAATATCTTTGCCATTGCCACGGGTATCGATGAGCACGATAACTATGCCGTCGATTTTATTGAAGCCATTAAAGAGATTAAGGCCACCCTGCCCCACGCGATGATTTCCGGCGGGGTGTCGAACGTGTCCTTCTCCTTCCGCGGTAACAATCCTGTGCGTGAGGCGATTCACGCGGTATTCCTGTACCACGCGATTAAAGTCGGCATGGACATGGGTATCGTTAACGCGGGCCAGTTAGCGATTTACGATGATATCGACCCCGAGCTTAAGGATAAGGTCGAGAACGTGGTGCTCAACCTGCCCTGCCCAGTTGAAGACTCAAACAACACCGAGCAATTGCTTGAGATTGCAGAAAAATTCCGTGGCGATGGCTCAAGTAGCGCGAAAAAAGAAGACTTAGAATGGCGCTCATGGCCGGTTAATCAACGTCTCGCCCATGCGCTGGTCAAAGGTATCACCGAATTTATCGACGAAGATACTGAAGCGGCTCGCCAAGCAGCCTCCCGTCCGCTGGATGTAATTGAAGGCCCGCTGATGGACGGTATGAATATCGTCGGCGACCTGTTTGGCTCGGGCAAAATGTTCCTGCCACAGGTGGTCAAATCCGCGCGGGTGATGAAAAAGGCCGTAGCCTACCTCAATCCCTTTATTGAAAAGGAAAAAGTTGCAGGTCAGTCTAACGGTAAGATTTTGATGGTCACTGTTAAGGGCGATGTGCACGATATCGGCAAGAACATAGTCGGCGTGGTGCTCGCCTGTAATGGCTTTGAAGTGTTCGATTTAGGCGTGATGGTGTCGGTAGAGCGCATTCTTGAGGCGGTGAAAGAACACAATATCGATATTATCGGCATGTCTGGGCTTATCACCCCAAGCCTTGATGAAATGGTGCATAACGTCAAAACCTTCCACCGTGAAGGGCTCACCATTCCAGCAATTATCGGCGGCGCGACCTGCTCGAAAATCCATACCGCGGTGAAGATTGCGCCCCATTATCCCCATGGTGCGATTTACATTGCCGACGCCTCCCGCGCCGTGCCTATGGTCAGCAAGCTCGTCAGCAATGAAACTCGCCAAGCGACTATCGATGAGACCTACGCCGAATACGACGATATGCGCACCAAGCGTTTATCGCAAACCAAGCGTAAGGAAATCGTCTCGCTAGAGGCCGCCCGCGAAAACCGCTGCCAGCACGATTGGGCAAACTACACCCCGTTCAAACCCAATGTGCTGGGTCGCCAAGTATTTGAAGACTATCCATTAACCGATTTAGTTGACCGTATTGACTGGACCCCCTTCTTCCGCGCGTGGGAGTTGCATGGCCATTACCCTGAAATCTTAAGCGACAAAGTAGTCGGCGTTGAGGCGCAAAAGCTGTTCGCCGATGGTCAGGCGATGCTTACAAAAATCATCGAAGAAAAGTGGCTTACCGCCAAGGGCGTGATTGGGCTATTCCCCGCCAATACTGTCAACTTCGATGATATTGAGCTGTACACAGATGAGACTCGTACCGAGGTTGAGCTGACCACCCATCACCTGCGGATGCAACTTGAGCGGGTCGGTAACGATAACTTCTGTCTGGCCGACTTTGTCGCGCCCAAAGACAGCGGCGTTGCCGACTATATGGGCGGCTTTGCGGTCACCGCAGGTCATGGGATTGATGAGCATGTCGCCCGCTTTGAGGCCAACCATGATGACTACAACGCCATTATGCTCAAGTGTTTAGCCGACCGTTTAGCCGAAGCCTTTGCCGAGCGGATGCACGAGCGCGTACGTAAAGAGTTTTGGGGTTATGCCGCCGATGAGCAGCTCGATAACGAAGCGTTAATTCGTGAGAAATACAAGGGCATTCGCCCTGCACCGGGTTACCCCGCTTGCCCGGATCACACCGAAAAAGGCCTGTTGTGGGAACTGTTAAAGCCGAATGAAACCATCGACTTAAATATTACCGAAAGCTACGCCATGTTCCCTACCGCCGCAGTATCCGGCTGGTACTTTGCCCACCCGAAATCCCGCTACTTTGGCGTGAGTAATATTGGTCGCGATCAGGTGGAGGATTATGCGAAGCGTAAGGGGATGACAGTTGCAGAGACGGAGAAGTGGCTAGCGCCAGTGTTGGATTATGATCCTGAATAGAGAGTGATCCAGAGTAAGCTGGATCGGACTTACGCTAACGCGGTTTGAAAAGCTGATTCAAACTTCGTTTGAAATTTTAAATCAAAGTCGTGGAATTCCATTCCACACCAGGGCAAGAAGGGGATCAACAGCAATCCCCCTCTTGCATCTCCCCTTGCCGCCCCTAGCGAAGTTACATGCATTGAATACTGGCTTCGTGCTTATTCGAAAATCGCTAACGCTTCCGATGGGGCGTCCCTTCCCCCCGAAAGCTACGCAGACGTCCTGTCTGCGTCACGCGATTTTCTTCAACGCCCTTCAGCAACTTCGCAGGGGATAGGTGAACTTCTGCTGCTTTTGTGTTGCTCGCTAGCCATGCAAAGTATGCCGAGTAATGTTTACTACCAATTTTAGAGATTTAGCAATGGATTTCCAATTAAACATTAAAGCGATGAGGATTTAATCTCTAGGATAAATATCATTTTTCTTAAACCATTTTTCTACAGGTGTAGTAATCCAATTTAAGCAATCTCCATCATTATTTCGCTGTGTGCATTGGCTATCATTTGTCTGTACTTTTACTATATTTTCTTTTACTTCTATAATAATACCAACTGAAGAATCATCACCTACAGATAAGTTAGATCTAAAAGAGCGAACCTTATCTTCATAAGCATTAATTTTTTTACTCTCTTTCATTTTCCAAGCTTTGAACTCTTTTATAGACGTCACATCTGATGGTGCTGATTCAATTAATTTTCCATCTTCAAACAATCCGTGATCTGTACAACGTTGGCAACCAATAAACTTACAGTTACAACGGTAAGAAAACGTACCAAATCCATTAAACTTACTATTCAGCCATTCTCCCTCATAGTAGTCACAACCAGAGGCTGGACCACATTCTTGCCATTTGCCTTTCCCTGTCCGCTTCCCATCGACCCAATCCCCTTCATATACCCTACCACTTTGCCATGTATAGGTACCTTTTCCATGTAAATACCCATCTTTAAATTCACCTTTATAGGTATCCTTTCCTGTTGAAACTCCAAAACCATTAGCTTTACCAGCTACACAATCTCCCTCATAAGTTCCTTGAACATCAGGATCTTCAACCCAACATTCTGAAGGGTTTGAATAAGCAGATTTTGATATAAAAAGTGCTAAACCAATTAGCAAAGCCTGTTTCAATTTCATTTATCGCCATACTCCATGCAAATTATTGTTAGATTTTTATATTATTAGTCTATCGGCAGTTAATTAGGTAAAAATGACCATATAGCTAAATTCTCATGCCAATTTGCTGATTCTAAATTTACTTTTTTAGTCCTCTTCCACTACAAATAAATCAGGCAGCGATACATCAGGCCGATACATCAGGCTATCGATACATCACCGATACATCAGGCGATACATCAGGAGGCGATACATCAGGCCACCCAAAATAAAACAAGAACATAATGTACTTTATGAGGGCATTCAAGTGACGAAAAGTCACTTAGCCGTTAAAAGGGTAGCGAAGTAGGGTTACAAAGGATGATGACTGACTAAATTGACCTATTTGGCTGAAAAAACGATATTTTTAGTAAAACAAGCCCAACCCATTGCCTCGTTGGAGGTGTTGGAGCTTTTGAAGGAACGAGCAATGAAACAGGCTTGAAATCAGCCTGTGTTAAGGTAACGACAGCATTTAGCAAAGTGCCGTCGTCGCTTCTCTAAATGCTCGCAGTAATCGGTCAGTTCTTGCAACGTACCGACTGGGCCATGAAATAGCTTGCCAAACTCGGTGGTCAGTTTAAGCCAATTGTCTTGGGATATATTTAATCTGGTCAGTAACTTGTTGCTATTTCCACTTATTGCACCACGCTTATCGTTGCGGATGATCCGCCCTGTATCCTCAACTAACTCAAGATAATCCTTGAGCGTAAACGCGATTCCATTAGGTTGGTTATCGCGTTCATTACCAATGAAAGGCAGTAAATTGTTAGGCTGTTCACCTTTCAATGCAGCCCGAATGCGTAGCTGAATGCTGGTATGGTCTGATTGTTCTGGCGTGTTAGCCATTTTGGCTCTGATGGGATTCAAATCAACATAGGTCATACAGGCTAAAACCGCAGCTTCATCAAGTAGAGCCTGTGACTTAAAGCGACCTTCCCAGAAACGACCACTACAGTTATCTTCTTGATTTGCTTGTCTTGCTATTGGTTCGTTTAAGCAACGTATGAACCAACTGATATCACATAAACGGCTACGGTAAATTGCTATTGCATGTTTTAGCCTGAGGACTTGGTGAGGTTCAACCAACTCACCTTTAGCGAATTTTTGCGTTAATTCATCACCTTTAAATAGCTTATGCCACTGCTCAAGCACTTCGCGATCAGTCCAACGATTAGCACGGTCGATATCCACCCGTAACACCACATGCAAATGATTCGACATTATCGCAAAGGCCGCTATATCAATAGAAAAAACTGCTTCAATTTCAAACAGTAGCGATTCTATCCAAGCGCGGCGATGGTCATAGTTTTTACCTGAATAAGTATCATCGCCGCATAAAAATGCACGCCGAACAACGCGACTACAACAGTGATAGAAGGGCGTGTCTTCAACACTAATCTGAGTTCTTCTAGGCCTCGGCATAGCAACTCCTCCACATAAACACTTTTACTGAGTCTAGTAGAGGAGCCTAAATAACGCGATTTGTAATGGGTGGCTAGATTTTAGCTCAAGGGGCTTTCAACTCCGTTAGGGGCGTCTTGGCTTATGTGAAAACAATAGGCAAGAAGGACAAGACGAGCAGTCCTCCTTAGTCGACTCTTGTTTAACAATCAGGGATGAAGCCCCACGACTTTTATTTATGCTAAAAATTTCGACTACTTTATTTCGGGAGTACCAATTCACCAGAGACATACGCCCTATCAAATTCTGCTTTGGCATCAGCTTTATGGTTTAAGCAGTTAACCATGTGCTCATCTGACTTATAGTTTTTGCAGTCTTCGGGGACGATATAATATTTGCGCCATGCTTCGGCTTTACGTATGCGTGCCGCTTCGTTTTGCTGAGCTATACGTTGTTGTTCCGCAGCCTGTTGCATTGCAATTTGTTGCTGCTGATATTCAATAATCTTGCGTTCTTTTGCGGCTTGTTGGCGAGCAAGTTCAGTTTGCTTTTGTTGCATAGCAAACTCATTAAGCCCTTGCGTCAGGCGGTATTCGATATAACTCAAATAGCCAATTCGCACTAACAAAGTAACCAAACCCGCTAGCAAGATCCCTAAGGTAATTTGTAAAACTGATTTCATTCCAAAATCCATTTCTATTCTGAACAGCTCTTTTCATCAGAAAACATAAATACTACGGGATACACCAGAACTGGCATTGTTGCACCAGTGACGTTGAGAAAAATGGGCAGGTCATAGTAATACTAACCTGCCATTCCTGTGCTTTACATTCCATGAGTCATTTCTGGTTATTTAGCAAACTTGCATCCACTGTTTAGCAATTAGAGCTTTAACAATTAAAGAATGTAGCATAATCAGTTTAATCTAAACTCTATTGCACCAATATCAATGACTTTTGTTCCATTGTTATCACCGTCAATTGGTCTTGCTACACCATATAAATCGACATCTACGTTTAACGGCACACCAGCATCAATTACCGGTGAGTTACTAAAAGGATATCCATTATTATCAAGTAAAGGATCGGCAAAAAAAGTATTCACTTCAACTTGTTGGTCCTGCATATCTATATACAAGCCCCTAACCTCATTAACTATATTATTACTTAAGTTAATGCTGCTTCCAGAAGCAAACTTATACAAAGTACTAGCATACGAAGCATTATCAATTAAATATCTAGATTTTGAAACGATATTGTTATCGATTGACATTTTATAATATGGCTCATCAAGCCCATAATAAATAAGCTTCACTACAGATTCTAGCCCAAGAAAAGTATTATTGTAGATTTCTAATTCAGAGGACATACTTGCATTAAGAAACTGACATCCGAAATATAAATCAGGCGCATCCAAAAGATTGCCAAAATATATATTATTCACTAGTCTAGTCTTAGTATTTTGTGCAACAGCATAATTACCGCTTTCAATCCTAGGGCAATGGTAATCATCATCCAAATTACTAGATACGTAACCATTATCGAGAGCCTTACCTATCAATATATTTTGTTCAAAAAGCATCTCTCCGCTATTTAAAATGGATACTGACATGAGGTTGTTTGGTGTACCATCAAATAAATTACGTGTAATAGCACCTCCACTACCCTCTACCTTTATATAGTGATTAGCTAAGGTAAAACCATTTACACTACTATTTTTATCAATAATTAAACTTGGTTGCCAAAATGAAGTTTCGCTGCTATAAAGCTTAGCACCTTTAGATTCCGCCTCTAATAGCGTTTGTTTTTTAGATAAATCTAAATCACCAATATAAATTCCTGCCGGAACATTAACTTTTTCACCATCGGCCGCCATATCAATCTGTTTTTGTAATGCTTCTGTAGATTGACCAACCACTATTGGAAATGGTATTGAAGATAACACTTTATCACCAGTTATAGAGCTGAGTGAATTGAATACTAACTTCCCTTCCCCTTGACTATCTCCCCTAATATCAAGTGTAAAACTATAAGCCCATTGATAGTCTTTAAAAACAATTTCGTTTCCAACCAAACAACTATACTTTTCATGGCTATTAACACATTCGGCACTTAATAATGTGATATTTTCCGGTATGTCCAGTCTAATTTTATTGCCGGTCACAGGATCAAAGCCACCAAATTTAGATTCTTGCTGATGAATTGTAAACGCTAGCTTTTGTGAAGTACCAACTAATTCCATCATATACTCTTGACGGTTATCAATCCACAATCGATAAGATACATCAGCAGCATGTCTTGCAACATCAATTGTTGCTTGGTTATTCGACAAATCCTCATCATGTCCAAGATGCTGTATTTTTGCAGTGATAACACTTTTAATCTCTGCTCCATTTGCTGTGTCAGCATTTAAATAGATCTCTTGAACAGCTTTATATCCTGGTGATATATTATCCCATTTACAGGTCAGTTCGAGCCGATTATCTGTTAAAGTACAAAAATTGGAATGAGCATAACTATCGCTATCAAAATAAACAGGAAGAGATGTTGAGTAGGTCGTCAACACTGTTCCGCTATCAGTTGATTTTACATCACTTTCGACTTCAGCTTTTACGATAATCTTTTTAGAATAGCCTTGGGTTTCATGGGATAAAGTAACTCCGAGATCAGCAATTTTAGGAAGTATTTTTTTATCGTTAGGATGACCAAAAGATAAGAACTCTTGCAAATTTGTAAAGCCATCACCATCTAAATCTTGAGTCGCATCCAAAGCCGATGTTGGATTTAAACCAAAAGCCAACTCCCAACCATCAGTTATTCCATCGTTATCCGCATCCTCAAATGAGGTCAATATGGAGGGTTTATAGTATTCCTTTAAAAAAGCATATTCTTTATTTACCATGCCACTATGTAGCATAATTTTATAATAGGTGTAATTAGAGATTATGTTTCCTCTTAACTCCTTATAGAATTCAACTGAAAATGTAGCTTGACTACTGTTACTTCCCCTAACAACAAACTCACCACTTTCTTCATAGGCATGTACCATAGTGTTAAGTTTAAATAATTCATTCGTTTGGACATCCCAGAACCCTAAAGATGAATCGAATACGCGACCTTGTATCCTAAAACCATCATTTCCACATAACACCATCTCATTACCAGTTCTAATAAATTTAAAATTTGAAAATAAGATTTGTTTTTTATTATTTACATCTGAAAACATTAAATTATATGTTGCTTCAGTTTTTGCACAAGTTAAGTCCTGCTCTACATATTGTGCAGTACCAGCAAGTAAACTGTGACCTAAAGTACCTTTTACATCAACATCCTCAAAAATCACGGTACTATCAATAAGTATTCCATCGGTGGAAAATCGGTTTGCTCTCACAGTAGCTTTACCGTTAGTTGTCATGCCATCTTCAACGCAATTAGTGAAAGCAATATTTTTTTCTTTATCTGAGCTTCCATTCGAAATTTTAATCGTTCCACCACCAGAGCAAGTCGAACCCAGTTCGCCACTTTGATCGTTATAGTCCGGTAGTAATTCAGGAATGAGTGTAAAGATGTACTTGTACACTTGGCCTAATGTTTCTGTATTCAATGGAGCTACAGACTCAATACCTGCATATTGGTCTTTAATATTGATAAATTTAGACAAGGGGTCTTTGGTGACAGGAGGTGGGGTAGGTGTTTCTGCTGAAGAATCTCCACCACCGCCACCACATGCTGAAAGACATAAACACAAAAGGGGTACAAGTGCATATTTCATATCATAACATCCATTTATTTGATTTTATTAAGTTATTTAAAGTATTCGGATAAGTATAACTTTCATTATTTGTAACTGACACTGAGGTTAAAAAATTGGACAGGTACTTTTATGCCTTAACAATCGACCTATAACACCTGAGCCGAAGGAATACACCACCCCCCTCGGAGTTGCCGAAGGGCATTTACGTTCGTTGCGTGAGCGAGGCATAGTCGTTCTCGTGCATCTGATCCATAGGGAAATGGAAAATGTCAGTATGATGTATGGAACATCATTGACCATGCACTTCACGACATTCAGGCATCCTGCCTATCAGATGCCGAGATAGCGTCAGTCGAATCAGGGACGAGCGTCTGACGCGATAGCATAGAACGCTTAATGCCCAAGGGACTTTCAACTCAGTTGCGGAGAAGCAAGGACTCTTATTAACAAAGAGGCAAGAAGGAATTGCTGTTGATCCCCTCTTGGTCGACTCTTGTTTAAAAATCAGGGGGTGAAGACCCACGACCTTGATTCACCTCGGCCGATAGGCCGCTAAAAAACCAGTTCACAACTTTGTGAACCGACAAAAATCTTTCCATGGCTACCGCACTTGGCAAACACCCATTAGCCAAGGGATTGCACTGCTGTAATGCTTTTATAGAATCTAGAATCTAGAATCTAGAATCTAGAATCTAGAATCTATAATCTAGAATCTAGAATCTAGAATCTAGAACCTAGCACCTAGCACCTAGAGACTTATCGCATATTGTTCAGGAGGTGTTTCTTGCGAAATAAAGACACATCTTCCTGATGCAAATGAACTGAATCGAGGTCACGATTAAGTTTCATCCTTGTTAAAAACCTAAGATAACGTTGTGTTTAACATCTGTCTACCACTTTCACATTACAAATTAGATAGTTAAGTGATGACTTAAGTTTGCTTGAATGGATGCAGGCTTACTCAAGCCCACAAAAAAGCAAGGGGCCCGTGGGCCCCTAGTTGATAGCGTGTAAAAGAGCCTTATGCCGTAGCTAACAAAGGCTGATTTTTCGTTTTACGCAGATGATAGGCAGTGAAGAGCACAAACCACAGGGCGCTTACGGCAAATCCAGCTAAGGTTGAATGCATAATCCCCATGGCTAAATAGCCTAAGGTGGCGCCAAAGGCGATGGCTAAGGCATAGGGTAGCTGGGTCATCACATGGTCAATATGGTGGCAACCTGCCCCCGTGGCCGACAAAATACTGGTGCTGGAAATCGGCGAGCTATGATCGCCAAACACTGAGCCCGCAAGCACTGCGGCAAGCATAGGCAGCATTAATGCGATATCGCTGGCTGCGGCCATGTCGCCAGCCAGTGGCAACATAATACCAAAGGTGCCCCAACTGGTTCCGGTGGCAAATGCCATGGCGCAGGACAACACAAACACCACCGCAGGCAACACTTCCATTGGCAAGTTACCGTTGGCGAGGGAGGCCAGATATTTGCCAGTCTCAACATCGCGAACAACCGCACCAATCGCCCATGCAAATAGCAAGATATTGATCGCAGGTAGCATGGCCATCACTCCTTGCGGGGCGGCTTTAAGCCAGTTTTTAGCGCCCAATTTTAACCGCAGCGCAAGCACAATTGACACCGCCAAGCTGCACAGCGCGCCATACACTAGCGAGGAGCCCACATTGGTGTTTTCAAAGGAGCCAAGTACGCTAAATGGCAGCCCTTTTTCATCCAACACTGCCGCACCAGAGGAAATCATAAAATACACGGTCGCGCCTGTGAGGGTTAGGATCGGCAATACCATATCGATCATGCCACCGTTACTTTCTTCAGGGCTTTCCATATCTAAGCCGATTGGACGAGGCTTAGACGGATCCCAAAGCTTCCCCTCCAGCGCCCATGCTTCATGTTTACGCATCGGGCCGATATCCATTTGAAAGATAATCACCACCAACACCATCAACAGGGTAAACACGGCATAGAGATTCATCGGGATCATCTCAACAAAGGCTGAGATTGGACTTTGCTCGCTAATGCCGTGGGCGGCCATAATGCCACCGATAAGCGCGATAATATAAGCGCCCCAAGAAGAAATGGGCATCAATACGCACACGGGCGCAGCGGTAGAATCTAAAAGATAAGCCAGTTTGGCGCGGGAGATTTGAAAGCGATCGGTCACCGGACGGCAAATAGCGCCAACCGACAAACTATGAAAAAAGTCGTCAATAAAAAACGCAAACACCATCACACCAGTTAAGCCTTTTGCGCCGCGACGGGTCTTAGCGCGCTTAGCTGCCCACTCGGCAAAGGCGCGGGTGGCGCCAGAAACCGTCATCAGACTAATGAGTCCACCAAGCAGTAACATAAACAGCAACATATTGATATTGTCGCGATTAAGTGCGCCATCGACCCAAAAAATCTTCAGCACGGTATTGAACATATAGTGCAATGAATCAAGGGGAGAAAACTGATTGAGTAACAAACTGCCGGCCACAATCCCTACGCCAAGGGATAACAGTACGCGACGAGTGATGATCGCCAAGGCGACGGCTAACAAAGGGGGAAGTACTGACCAACCTGAGTCAGCAAAATGACTAATGTCCATGATCTCTTTTCACCAAAAAACGGGTGGAGATCTACCGAGAGGATAAAGAAACAAAACCTATAGGGAGGTATTACTCCTCAGCCCCTTCAGGTAGCGCTCCATAGTGGATGACTATGGCAGTCTTGCACCTATTTGATGCAAAACCAGCAGCTCGGTTTGATGACCTGGCTACTTCGGCGCTGACTCCTTTCCTTGTACATCTGCGGCATCACCCTCCGCACAAGTAGTCATAGGCAGCGCGCCTCTACTTAAAGGTATTCGAGCGGGCATTCTAGCGAGATGGGAACTGATAGCAAGTATTTTGATCCCACTCGCGTATAAAACAATGAATCACCTACAAGTTGGTAACACAAGAAACATCCACCTTTCAAGCGTTGCAATAGCGCTAAATGGACTTATACGAGTAAATGTTTACCAAAAAAATCTAAGGTTCTTGTCCATGCGAGCTCAGCCGTTGGCTCATCATAACGGGCGGTGGAGTCATTATGGAAACCGTGATTCACATTCGGGTAAAGATAAGCGACGTAATCGGCTTTATTAGCCTTTAGCAGGGCTTCATACTCGGCCCATGTATCGTTAATCCGTTGATCTAATGCGGCAAATTGCAACATCAACGGGCCTTTCACACGGCTGCGCAGCTCAGTTGCTGCGGGTGTGCCATAATAAGGCACGCCTGCCGCAAGCTCATCGGGAATGGTGGCGGCGAGCATATTGACGATATAACCACCAAAGCAAAATCCGACAGCACCGAGTTTGCCATTACTCTGCGGGTGCGCCCTTAAAAAACGCGCGGCGGCGATAAAATCCTGCTCGATTTTGGCTCTATCAAGGCTCGCTTGCATGGCGCGACCCGCATCATCATTACCAGGATATCCACCAAGGCTGTAAAGCGCATCGGGGGCAAAGGCGATATAGCCCTTGGCCGCTAAGCGGCGGGCAACATCTTCGATATAGGGATTTAAGCCTCGGTTCTCATGTACCACTAACACCACGGCGGCTTTTTTACTGAGATCTAAGGTCTTAGGATCGCCCGCCTTTTGGCCTGGGATCAGCAACGCGTTTGGCAAGACTAAATAACCGCGGCCTTCACCATAGCCATCGGGGGATGGAAACTTTACATAACTGGCTTGAATGCTGGGATCGTTAAAGGAGACTTGCTCGGCTAAGGCGTAATTAGGCATTAGTGCGCCCGTCAGCGTGGTCATGGTAAAACCCAGTGCCACTAAACCTGCGAGGCGAGCCATAAACTCACGGCGGTCGATAATGCCGTGGGCATATTCGTCATACCAGTCAAAGGCTTCCTGAGGAATGACAGGGAAAGGTGGTGTGGTTAGTTCTGGCTTATGATCTGGGCTCATCGTTCTTTCTCCATTTAACAAGCTAACCACTGGTTTATATTCCCTAGCTTGTGAGTTATCTAGCGGCCTTACCAAGAGTAAAGGATGAGAGCTTGTCAGGGCAATTAGCTTTATGCCGCCCATTTAATAATTCTCCACCCATCAATAGCCAATTTATGGTTGATCATGCGCCCAAATTGGCGTGAGCTTTTTATTCCATAGGGGCATTTTTGTGTATAATGTCGCCAAACAACATATTAATATCATTACATTTCAATAACATAAGTTACAAATGGAGTTCAAATGGCTATAGGGATATGCAGGGTACTTTGTACCACTGTCACGCTCACGCTTGGGTTAACGGCTTGCGATAATCAGGTTTCTGATAAGTCAGCAAGTATTCCCGCTTCGCGCGAGTATCAGATTATTTCTACTTCACACCTCAACGATGGTTTCGAAACCCGCAAAGTGTTGCAGGCACGATTGCTGCTGGATTACCAGTTACAAGATACAGAAGGTAAGGCGGCCAGCTTAACCACACCACTAACCCATAATGCCCGCTTTTTTATCCAACCTAACCTGCTGCAAATTAGCGATTATGGCATGCCGATCCCAGTGAGTAATATCGACCCAAAAGCCAAATCCAATGAAATCGCTCAGTTGGTTAAAGATGGCTTTAATGTGGAATTTAACAATGGTGAAGTCCGTCTATTAACCCCCATTGCCAAGATGGATCAAAAAGATATCAAGGAGTTATTTGAGCGCTGGCAAAATCTTAATAACTTGTTTAAACAAGCCCCAACCTTGCCTGTGGCGCTTGAGCCTCGCGTCGGTTACAGCACAAGCGCCCCCATGGATGGGCGCTTAACTTGGACGGTTGAGCAGGTCAGTGAAGATAAATTAATCGCCGTGTTACAAGGTGAAAAAGGCAAGTATAAGGCCTATGGCAAGTTCGAAGTTAACCGTAAAACCGGTTGGTTAGAGAGCATGGCGTTTTTTCAACGGGAAGAGCGCCAAGGCAGTACTTTCACCCATCGAACCCTGATGGCGCCTAAGGATAGGCCGTATATCATGAGCACGCTTTGGCATGCCGATGATAGATTTGATGCTGAGCGCGATAGGGATGATCGGCAAAAGGAGCTATACCGCATTAGCGAGGTTCCGCAGGAGTATCGCCCCAATAATGAGGCATTTATAAAATCCTTATTACCAGACCAACAAGGTATTTTAGATAATGTTGGCCCTTGGGGTACTGATACCCCTGAAGATCTGCAATTGCGCTTTGTCCACAATATGAGCCCGCAATATGTGGAAGCCGATGTACGTTATGAGGACTTAAGCGCCTTTGATGCTAACGGTAAACCGATTGACATTCACTTCTGGCAGCACGGTAAAGGTTGGGCGAGGAATTATAATCCCTCGATTGAATCTGCAACCGATATTATTGCGACGGGGTGGGATAACACTGCGAATAAACTCAAGCAGATAGACCATATTAATGCCAAGCTAACGCTTATCCCACAGACGAATAAGATCGTCGAAAAGTCGTGGGATGAATTGCTGGCAACACCTTACACCTTTGGCGATGCCAGCCTAACAATCCAGGTGCTCGATGCCGAGGCGAAACTGTTTAAAGTCATATCAAAACAGAGTGAGGATCAGAGTATTAATCTGCCTTTCCAACAGTTTAAAGGCATGATCGCAGAGGCCCGTCGCGAAGGTAATTATCCCTCCTGGTTAACGGCGACGGAAAAGGAGCTACTAGAACAATTAATTGGGGCCGATGAGCCACATCACCTCACCAGCAACGCACTGTTACTCAAGCTCGATGAGACCCCAAAAACCGTGGTGTTAATCGAGAAACAACCCCAACCGGAGTTGACTCAAACCAAGACGATTCGCTTTGTACAATTTACCGAGTACAACAAAAATCTGGCAAATCCTCCCACCGAGTTTGGTAACGCCAGCCTAGGTAGCTTCACCAATCCGACGCTAGATAGCGCTAAAAATGAGGTCAATACGATCCAAGGGATAAAACTGGTGTCTGACAATGGCCATAATCTATCTATTCCCATGTCAGCGGCTTTGGCGACCGCCTGTAAACCTGAAATAGAACAGGGTTTTAATGAGGGTAAAAATCCCGTCACTTGGCAGTTTGTTCCCAATGCCCTAAGCGGCAGTGCCTATATGTTGATGACTCCGGATCATGTGCGGCAGTTTTTCTACGATAAGCAGATCAAGGGTAAGATCCGTTGCCAAGGTGATATCCATTGGCAGCCTTTAGAACTGGCCGCGACAGACCGCCCTTGGTTAATCGATTTACAATCTTGGCTGACGCAAACGGGATATGGCAATGAGCCGAGTAGCAATCTTAACAATTACTTTAAGGTCGAAGATGCCCAAGGCAATCTGTTAACCATTCGACTCCCCGAAAATACTCAGCTGCCGATTAACGAGGTGCTAGTCGATGGGCGCTATTTGAGTGTTGCAGGCCCAGCCGCCAAGGTGAGTTATATGACGATAGCCAAAGAACCCAGCGATATCCCCTATGAATTCACCTTTAAACCTTTGCCTTAAGGAGCGGTTATGCGTCCATTTACTGTAAAACTGCTCCTAGGAGCACTCGTACTTATCAGTACCCATGCCAATGCGGAAAAGGTCTTACTCGATGCCCATTGGAAGGTTGTCAAAGATGAAAAACAGGCTCAGTACTATCTAAAACAATCGACCGAAGTGATCGACGGCCATTATAAGGCTGAGGTTTATTACAAAAACAAAGATATGCTTTTTTGCGCCAGTGCCCTCGCCGATAACAAAATAGGTAAAAAACTCACCAGCGAGCAATTCCGCGGTGCGTATCAATGTTACTTTGAGGATGGCAAACCATATGAGCAAGGCTTTCGTAACGAGCAAGGCCAACTTCATGGCTTGCTTAAAAAATACATTGCCACCGGCCAACTGTATGTTGAATCGCACTATGAAAATGGTGTGAAACAAGGCCTCGAAACGGGTTATTGGAATGGCGGCAATATCCGCTACAAAACCACCTTTAAAGATGGCCAAGAAGTCGGCATCAGCGAACATTTTGGCCCCGAAGGTGAAGTCACCGCCAAGATCTGCAATGACCCAACCTGCGTGAGTCAATATTTTAATCTTGGCAAACTTAACCGTGAAGAACATCGCGTTGATGGTCTATTGCAAGGAACTGAGACCACTTGGGGCCTAAATGGGCAAATCATCTCGACCCAAGAGTATGTTAAAGACAAAAGACACGGTGACTATTTTGAGTATTTTGACAATGGCAACGTCAAACACCATTACCAATATCAAGCTGATTATAAGGTTGGTGAGCAACTAACTTACTATGAGAATGGTCAGATCCAATTAAAGGAACTGACTAACGATAAAGGTGATGCCCTCCAAGCCATTGAATACGATGAACAAGGGCAAATTAAAAAAACCACCGACAGCAAATACCAAGGTAATCGTTGGGTTTATCGTAAACAGCAGCGCTTTAGTAAAGGCCAACTGATTGAGAGCACAGAAAACGACCTACTCAAAAACTGGTCACTTAGCGAAGACTACGAGCAAGGCGAATTAGTGAATCGTCGCGAGGAACTCGATAAAAAATTAACGGGCTTATATGTGGAATCCATCAAGAGCCGTAGTGGTACAGACGTTATCACCCGCGAGCATTTTAACGCAGGCAAGCGTGAAGGCCCCTATGAAATGGTGAAATTCGACCATGAAACGGGTAAGCGTTGGGTGGCTGAGCAGGGGCAATATACCAATGACAAGCCCTCGGGCAAATGGAAGAAGCAGCAAGAGGATGCCAGCCTCACCTTTAGCTATGATGACAATGGTGAACTCCATGGCGAGTTTCGTAATGAGACAAGTTCAGGGCAACTGCTTGAATTAATAAACTTTAACCATGGCAACCCCGACGGCTTAGTGCAACGTTATGCCAACAATGGTCAACTGTATGAAAAAGGCGTATACCGCAATGGTCAACAGGATGGCGATTGGATATTTACCGATGGTGAGTACGGTTTCCGCCCAATACCCAACCCTGAAAGACGTTATTGGTATGGTCGCTTCGATCAAGGTAAACAAGTCGGCCATTGGGAACTGCGCTCATCTGAAGATTATGTGCTTCAAATCGCCAATTATGACGATCAGGGCAGGCTTGATGGTAAGCAATACGAGTTTGAGGAGCATGGCTGGATAGAGGTGATTAATCGCTACAATCATGGGCAGTTTTTGAATCAGGAAACACCGCCGCCGGTAGTGACTCCTGACCCTGTTTTCTCAACGTTTTAGCTTAATCAATTAACGTAAACCTTGGCGCAGGGCACTGCATTATGTCCTGCGCCAAAGACATAAATTCAACAGAGTAATTATATAGGCCGCAAAGGCGCTGCCTTAAGACCCAGAGCAAGGAATCAGCATGTTCTATACGCCATTTCGCTTTATCAGCCTCGCGACTGCCGCAGCCAGCCTAGTCAGTGTCCATGCTCTGGCAGCGCAAAATCTATCTTCCATGATGGTCGACATTCGCCAGCAAGACGGGATCCCCAGCTATTACAATCTCGCCACGGGCATGCCCTTAAATGGCGATATCGCCATCGTTCGCGATAACCAAGGCTATACCTTAGGGCAATTTTCTCAGGGAATACCTAATGGGAAATGGCAAGTATTTCATACTAATAACAGCAGAATCGTTGAAGGTAATTACCAACAGGGCTACCAAGATGGTACTTGGCGGCTGTTCGACTTAGATGGCACGATAACCGAAGAACAACAATTTGCTAAGGGCGTCCCCGTTGGCGAATGGAAAGAATTTAGCCCCAACGGCCATGTTAACCAAAGCACTGTCTACCAAAATGGCCAAAAATCCCAAGTTAAGCGCTTCTTCCCCAGCGGTAAATTGCAGGCACAAGAAAGTTATCTTGATAACCTGCGCCATGGTAAATGGGAAAGCTTTTATGAAAACGGCACCCTCTCCCAAAGCCAAACCTACGCCAATAACCAACTCACCGGCCCCTATCTTGAACAAAACTCTGTAGGCCAAGTGGTCGTAAGCGGCCGTTTTGATGCTGATGGTCGTCGCCAAGGGTTATGGGAAACCTTTTTTGACGATGGCACTAAGGCCAGTGCCAGCCAATTTAATCTTGATAAACTTGAGGGTGAAGAACGCACCTTTTATCCCAGTAGTGAACTGGCGAGCCTGTGCCACTATCAAGCGGGGCTGCGCCACGGTAAGTGCCAGCAATTTAATGAACTGGGCAAACTCCAAGTCGAAGAGCAATACCTCAACGATGTGTTAGAGGGACGCCAACAGTACTTTAGCCTTGAGGGCGTACTGACCAGCGATTTGAACTACAAGCAGGATATGCTCGCAGGCGCGCAAAAGTACTTTCACCCTAATGGCCAACTTAAAGAACTGCGCACCTACCAGGACTCGCAACTGGCTGATAATGGTCAATATCCCTTGCATGGCCCTTCTGAGCGTTATGATGCGGACGGTAATCTTATCGAAAAAAGCAGCTACAACATGGGCTTAAAGGATGGATTATTTGAGCGCTATAACGGCGGTAAACTGCAAACCGCAGAGGTATGGAAGCTAGGTCAACGTGACGGAGAATTTCGTCGCTACTACGATAATGGCCAGCTCCGCAGCTTAGATGTTTATGTCGATGGCAAACTCACTGGCCGCTCTGAATCCTTTTACCAAGATGGTACAGTCAATGAGCGCGGCGAGCGTATCGAGGGCGCTTGGGTCGGTAAATACGAGTCTTTTTATGATAATGGCAAACCGAAAGAACTTGCTCACTATGCCCGCAGCAAAGCGGATAACAGCAATAGTTATCCCCTCGACGGCCACTTTAGTCGCTGGTACTACAATGGCGATCTTAATGAAGACGGCGAATATAAAGCAGGCTTAAAAGAAGGCCTTTGGGTCCAATATGCTTCGGGCCTTAAGCAAAAAGAACAGACCTTTGTTAACGGCAAACTCAATGGCGATTACGCCGAATACTACCAAGGTCGCAGCCGCGTCACTGGCCAATATGAGGATAATCAAAAAACCGGCCTCTGGATTGATTACCGCTATGAAGCCAAAGATCCAACCTACGGCGCGATTCCCGAGGGCAATATCAGCCAGAAAACCTACTGGAAAGATAATAAACGCCACGGCACTAGCGAGTACTACAGCTTTAAACAAGTGGTTTATCGCTTAGAAACCTATGATAACAATGATAAAACGGGCTCCTATGCCGAATATTATCCCAATAATGGCCAGCTTAAACTTAGCGGCACTATGGATAAAGGCCTGCAAACAGGATTATGGGAAAGCTGGTATGAGGATGGCATTTTAGCCGCCAGCAGCGAATTTTTAGATAATCAGCAGCATGGCAGTAGCAAAGAGTATTACAGCAATGGCCAGCTCAAACTCGAAGTCCAATACTCAAAAGGCGAACTCGACGGCGAGCGCAGGGAATACCATCAAAATGGTAACCCTAAACTGAGTGAAACTTGGCTAAAAGGTCAAAAAGAAGGCGAAGCTAGCTATTACCATGTTAATGGCAAACTCGCCGAACAAGGCACTTATCTTAAGGATCGCCGGGAAGGTTTATGGCAACAGTTTTGGCCCAATGGCGAAAAACGCAGTGAAGGCAGCTATATCGCAGATCGCCAAGCGGGGGATTGGAATCATTACGATCAGCTCGGCAAGTTGATTAATACCGAACACCATGGCTAAGAAATTGCGTTAGCTTGCATGCAGTTTGCCTAGTTTGTGACTCGCAAAATCGGCTAAGCAAAAGGTATTAATCGATAACTGGGGTTTTGAATAAAAAAGCGATCTCGCTCAAAATTTTATGCCTAACCCCAAATCTAAAAGAATATTCATGCAAAGTGTGCCATAACCAATGTCTATACTAACGGCCTTTTTCCGCTTTGGATCAACTGCCTATGAAGACATTTATCAAAGACGAATTTGCCCTGCTACTCGGAATACTCACGTTAGTATTCTTCAAGACTGGCGGTGATAGTTTGCTCGCCGATGGCACGGCTCTCTCAACCTATATTCCCGTTTCACTCGCCCTACTCGGAGTGGTAACTTGGGCGATTTTCTCCGTGGTGCGTCACTCGGATGCGCTTGCCATCAAGCTCGGCGACCCTTACGGTACCTTGATTTTAACCCTGTCGGTAATTTCGCTCGAAGTGGTGATGATTTCTTCGGTGATGTTAACGGGCGAGCCAAATCCAGTGATGGCAAGGGATACCATGTTTGCCGTAGTCATGATTATTACCAATGGCTTAGTTGGTATCACTCTGCTACTTGGTGGCTGGCGCTATCATACTCAGCACTTTAATTTAGATGGGGTGAAATCCTATTTAGTGGCGATTATTCCCCTCGCCCTACTCTGTTTAGTGCTACCTAACTTTACCGAGGGCGGCACCATTGGCAGCATGTCCAAGCCCATGTCTTGGATGCTCATCATCATCTCGATTTTGCTCTATGGCATCTTTTTGGTGATCCAAACTAAGAGCCATAGCCACTTCTTTGTCGATGCCGACCACGAGGACCACGAAGAGCATCACGGCATACTGCGCAGTAATATCTACCACACTATGCTGTTGATTGGTTATTTGCTGGTGGTGATTCTG
Source organism: Shewanella sp. DNRA4 (assembly GCF_012843185.1). NCBI lineage: Bacteria > Pseudomonadati > Pseudomonadota > Gammaproteobacteria > Alteromonadales > Shewanellaceae > Shewanella > Shewanella sp. DNRA4. Next base: position 104,407 of record NZ_JABAIP010000005.1, on the reverse strand, counting down.
CTCGCCAAAACCCTTGCTATGCCCATTAATTACAGCGTGGCCTCTCTCGGGGCGCCGCCAGCACTGGGCGGCTTTATTGTCGCCTGTTTGATCTTATCTCCAGAGGCCGTAGGTGGCTTTAAGGCTGCACTCAATAATCAACTGCAACGGGCGATGAACCTCTATTTTGGTTCAGTGCTCGCCACCATAGCTCTCACCGTGCCCGCAGTATTGATTGTCGGAAGTGTGATAAATCAAGAGGTACACTTAGGCCTTTCTGCGGCGGATATGGTGCTTTTAGCCACCAGTTTAATGGTCTGCAAAGTCAGTTTCAGCAGCGGTAGAACCAATGCTCTCCATGGTGCGACCCATATAGTGCTGTTTATTGTGTACCTTTTCCTGATGTTTGAGCACGCCTAAATACCGCTTACATTTAATAGTAAAACCCATTAGCCGAGGATTTACCTCGGCTTTTTATTGGCCTGCGGTTGCATCTTATTTGGCCGTAGCAGGCTCCCAAGCAATAATCCACAGCCCAAACCGCCAAGATGCGCGGCATTATCCACGCCGCCAAAGAGCCCCATCACAAGACTTGCAGTAACAAATAGGGTCAGATTCAGGGCGAGTGGCATATTGTCCGCCAAGGGCAATAAGCCCAATCAAATCCACATGATCAACACCCCAAATAATCCCATAATGGCACCCGAGGCACCGATACTGATCATCGCCTCATACCAGCTAATACTGGCAATGCTCGCCACTAAACCACAACATAAATAGACCCCGAGTAAACGCCATTTACCCAGTAGAGGCTCCAAAAACATCCCCGCAAAAAACAGTCCGTATAAGTTAAAAACCAAATGTATCAGGCCGCCATGTAAAAACACATTGCTGATCAACCGCCAAACTTGTTGATCCAAAACCAACTGGCGAAGGTTTGCGCCCCAATCGAGCAACAGACTGTTTGGAAAGGCGATAACGTGCTGGCTGGCAAAAGCCATCAACATAAATATCAAGCTATTGATATAAAGCAAGATTGGTGTGATAACAAAACCCTGCCGAGGTTTAAATTCAGCCAAAAAGCCATAAAGCTCTGCCTTAGGTTTTTCTATACTTAGCTGCGCCACCAAAGCCTGAGATGCCTGTGTCTCGTCCAGTTTTAGCATCAAGCTCATCAGTAACCACACAATGGCAGCAAAGCTTAACCAGGCGATAATCCACGCTAATTTATGGCCATTACGCGCCTCGAAGGGCTTATTCACTGGCATCAAGACAGTTTGATAACCATCGAAATACACTGAGCTTTTTTGAGCAGCGGTCAGTAGCTGAGTGTAGCGGGTCGACGGGCCGATACGGTCAAGATAGACAAAGTCTTCAGGCTTAAAGGCATTAAAATCCTGCTGGCTCTGATGAATAAACTCTTGAAATAGCGCTTCTTTCTGCTGCAGTTCGAGTCTATTACTGATCGTTTTCTCATAAACTTTGCCATACCATGCCAAGGCCTTAGCACCGCCCCGCCAACTCTCGTTACGTTTAGCGAATATCGGCATCGCAATATACAGGCTCATACGCAGCTCACTATTACCTTTGCCAATCGGCTCAATATTGCGCTGTACGCCGATATGTTTTTTATCGATATAAAACTGATTTAATTGGTAATACTTGGTTTGCGGCTGGTGCAATAGTGCATTGATGGACTCGAGTAGAGTCAACTTGCCCGTTGCGCTATTAAGGTATTCCTGCGCCACGATAGTGGGCACGGCTAGCAACAGCACGGCAATCACAAAATAGATAAAACGGCTATTACTCTTGGTAAAGCGGAATAACTTAAGCCGAGGTCTTAAGTAGAAAAACAGCAAGGGCCAAGGCAATATCAGCGGCAGCCAGAAATTGATAATCAATTCGTCAATGCTCAGCAGTTGGAACTCGATAATCAACAGCCAATGGAGCAAGCTGTAGCCTGAGACAAATATCAGGCAGAGCAGTATAAAGGGCACATAGATTAACCGGAGTTTTTTTAAGACTAACGCCACACGCATATCATCCTTGAGAGAAAAAACCTGCCAATAATACGGTGTATCGCCACACAACGCACCCTCTACGGGGTGATTGATTGACTTTTAGTTAAGCCTATCAATCATCTACAATACAAGTGCTAGAAAAATGACAATAAAAAGGCCAGAACGATTCTGGCCTAAAAACGGTCAACCTATCCTGTGACGGGACATGGATAAGCAGGAAACGCCTGCCTTAGGTCTCGCTGACCTTAGCAAATTGCTGCTGATTGCGCTGCTTCTTATATTGCTTAGCATCCGCGGGGATCGGAGTGACTTTGCCTGTTTCTAACCAAGTACGTAAACGGTTAGCATCGGCCATATGGGTATACTTACCATAGGCATCGAGCACAACAAAGGCCACTTGGCGTTTGGCCATTTCGGTACGCATCACTAAGCAGTGCCCTGCTTCATTGGTAAAGCCCGTTTTAGTGAGGTGGATATTCCAGTTATCTTTATAAACCAAGCGATTGGTATTTCTAAAATCGAGGCTGTACTTTGGTTTGCCAAAGGTTACGGTTTTCTTTTCGGTCGAGCTTAACTGACCTAACATGGGATAGCCTTCGCTAGCCTTTAGTAACACCACCAAATCCCGCGCGCTCGAGACGTTCTTCTCTGACAATCCAGTCGGCTCTACATAGCGAGTGTTTTTCATCCCTAGGGCTTTCGCCTTAGCATTCATCGCTTTAATAAAAGCTTTATGGCCACCGGGATAATGGTGGGCAAGACTTGCGGCGGCACGGTTTTCAGATGACATTAATGTCAGCAATAACATTTCTTTACGGCTAATTTCACTGCCAATACGCACCCGCGAATATACGCCGCGCATTTCCTTAGTATCATTGATATTGATAGTAAGCTTTTCATCCATAGGTAACTTAGCATCTAGGGTTACCATCGCGGTCATTAGCTTAGTCACAGAGGCAATGGGCCTTACGGCATCGGGATTGCTGGAATAGAGAATTTCATTAGTTTTAAGATCAACGACTAATGCACTATTCGCTGCTACCTCCTGCTTAGCAGGGGCTTTTTTAGCAGAAGTTGCTTTAGTGGCGGTGCTTTTTGTAGTGACAGAGGCCGAATCGGCTGAATGCGCTGTCGCGGCAACAGTTAAACTGCTGCATACCAAGATAAAACTACCAAGCAGAGAAGGGATCTTCATGTAGAATTCACTGAGTCGTTAATAAGTCGAATGTGCTACGGCACAGGGTTGAGGCTAAGTATAAGAGGTATATGCCGAAAGGAATAGAACTGAACACGACTTTTATCAGCAATATCAGCACTTTTTACACTCACTTTATGAGAAAAATCTTAGTTTTGAGCCTACAAACACATCAGAGTAAAAGTACCTATTAACAAACAATCGTAAATCGGCAATCATAAAAGCTAAAAAAGATTTAATATTCAGAATGATAAACCAAATACATTTGGCTTATCGAGATTATTAATCACCTATTCATTGATGTGCAGACGAGCCGCCATTTCGATAAAAGCCTTAGCAAATGATCCGAATGGAAGATAGAGCTCCCTTTCTTAATTTCCTCAAGCTCTATAGCCATAACATTAATGAGTTTAAAACACCTCAATAGTGAAAAATGAAATATTGCCAATGAAGCTCATCACAAAAACCAACAACTGGCGCAACAAAATCACACTTTAAATTACAAACAGATAGCGGGCCGATACAAGTTAAGCTATATTGCGCAACATCAAGGATAGTAGGTTTAGCTTACTGATTAAATAGCACTTTTTACTAATCATTTGCCATATGAAATCACGTAGGCTTGTGTCAGGATGATGTTTTTTCTGTTCATCCCCCGCACACCCCCTTTCCTTGAAAACAGGAGTTAATACCGAGCTAATCAGTATTAATGGATATAGAGAGCCGACTCAACAGGCTTGTTATCATTTTTAAATTAGGGATTGATGATGTTAAAAAAACTACTTACCCCCATGTTAGCTGTTTGCCTATTTCTGACTGGTTGTGCTTCAGTGCCGATGGCATCACAGGAAGAAGATGCCAAATTAAAAACATTCCAAAAACCGGCTGACAATAAAAGCGGTATCTATGTTTACCGTAATAGCTTTGCTGGACAAGCACTAAAGAAAAATATCTACATTAACGGCAATCTAATTGGTGAGTCAGCAAACAAAGTGTACTTCTATAAAGAAGTTGATCCCGGTGAGCAAAAGTTATCGACCGAATCTGAATTCAGCGAAAATGATTTAACAGTGAAAACAGAAGGGGGTAAAAACTACTTCTTCGAGCAATATATCAAGATGGGTGTATTTGTGGGTGGTGCAGGACTAAAAGCAGTCTCAGATACCGAAGGCATGAAAAACGTTCAAGAATGTAAACTAGCAAAATAGTTATTGCTCACTTTTACATTACATCCATAAAAAAACCAGCCAAATGGCTGGTTTTTTATATTCATCCAATGCCATTGGGTCGCAGGTTTTATCTGCAACCCAATACCGCACTTAGGCTTGTGGGCGCATTGCAGGGAATAGGATCACGTCACGGATAGTGTGAGTGTTAGTAAATAACATCACTAAACGGTCGATACCGATACCTTGACCTGCTGTTGGTGGTAAACCGTGTTCCAGTGCAGTGATGTAGTCTGCATCGTAGAACATGGCTTCGTCGTCACCCGCGTCTTTGGCGTCAACCTGCGCTTTAAAGCGGCTATCTTGATCTTCAGCATCGTTTAACTCGCTGAAACCGTTAGCCACTTCACGGCCACCGATGAAGAATTCAAAACGGTCGGTAATGAAGTGATTGTCATCGTTACGACGTGCCAGTGGCGAAATGTCCGCTGGGTAGCCAGTGATGAAGGTCGGTTGCATTAGCTGCCATTCAGCGGTTTCACCGAAGATTTCTTCTAATAGCTGACCACAGGTCCAGAACTTCTCGATCTTGATGCCTAGGCTAATAGCCAGTTCACGCATAAATTCAAGATCTTTCACTTGCTCATAGGTCATGGCTTGGATAGTCGCGTTGTCAGGATTGTACTTCTGAATCGCTTCTAACATGCTTAAACGGGCATATGGGCCACCGAAATCAACGGTGTGCTCGCCGTATGGCATTTGCGCACTGCCTAACAGTTCAATCGCGATAGAGCTTAACAGTTCTTCGGTTAAGTCCATCAGATCTTTGTAGTCAGCATAGGCCATATAGAATTCCATCATAGTGAATTCTGGGTTATGGCGTGGCGACAGACCTTCGTTACGGAAGTTACGGTTGATTTCGAACACACGCTCAAAACCACCTACCACTAAACGCTTGAGGTATAACTCTGGCGCGATGCGCAGGTACATTGGCATGTCCAGCGCATTGTGGTGAGTGATAAATGGACGCGCTGAAGCGCCGCCTGGGATTACGTGCATCATTGGGGTTTCAACTTCCATGAACTCTTTTTTGATCATGAAGTTACGGATTGCAGCAACCACTTTTGAACGCATTACGAAGGCTTGACGAGATTCTTCGTTAACGATTAAGTCCACATAACGTTGGCGGTAACGGGTTTCTTGGTCAGTTAAGCCGTGGAATTTTTCTGGCAGAGGACGCAGTGCTTTGGTCAGCAGTTGGTACTCTTCCATGTTCACGTACAGATCGCCTTTACCAGACAAGTGCAACTGACCAGTTACGCCGATGATGTCACCGATATCCAGACCTTGGTAACGCTCCTTCAGATCTGCCTGTACACCCTTTTCAGCATAAGCTTGGATGCGACCAGACACGTCTTGGATCACCAGGAATGGGCCACGTTTTGCCATGATACGGCCAGCGATGCTGGTTCTAAAACCTAAGGCTTCGAGTTCTTCCTTAGTGTTTTGACCGTATTTTTCCTGCAACTCAGCCGCTTTATGGGTGCGACGGAAGGTATTAGGGTGAGCATTAGCGCTGCAGTTCGGGCGAATGCTGTCTAGCTTGGCACGACGCTCGGCAATCAGTTTGTTTTCATCTTGTACTTGTTCAGTCATCTTATTTCTCGTCTATACCTTTGAATTAATTACAGCCCTGATTTCAAACTGGCTTCGATAAACTTGTCCAGATCGCCATCGAGTACCGCTTGGGTATTGCGCGTCTCCACGCTAGTGCGTAAGTCTTTAATACGGGAATCATCCAATACATAAGAACGAATTTGACTGCCCCAACCGATGTCAGATTTGGCATCTTCGGCGGCTTGCTTTTCGGCATTTTGCTTATGCATTTCTAATTCGAACAGTTTGGCTTTTAACTGTTTCATCGCCGAATCTTTGTTCTTGTGCTGTGAACGGTCGTTCTGGCACTGCACTACCGTGTTGGTCGGTAAGTGGGTAATACGTACCGCAGATTCGGTTCGGTTTACGTGCTGACCACCGGCACCCGAGGCGCGGTATACGTCGATACGTAAGTCAGCAGGGTTGATATCGATGGTGATATCGTCATCAATCTCAGGGTAAACGAATACCGAGCAGAAAGACGTATGGCGACGACCCGATGAGTCAAATGGCGATTTACGCACTAAGCGGTGCACGCCAGTTTCGGTACGTAACCAACCAAAGGCATATTCACCAGTAAACTTAATGGTCGCGCCCTTAATACCAGCCACGTCACCGTCGGTCACTTCCATCAGCTCAGGACTGAATCCGTGGGCTTCACCCCAACGCAGATACATACGCAGTACCATGTTGGCCCAATCTTGCGCCTCTGTACCACCACTGCCCGACTGAATGTCTAAGTAACAGTTTGAGGCGTCCTGTGGACCAGAGAACATACGGCGGAATTCGAGTTCGGCCAAACGGCTCTCTAAATAATCCAGCTCTTTGGTGGTTTCATTGAAGGTGTCTTCGTCTTCCTCTTCGATGGCAAGCTCAAGTAGACCTTCAACGTCTTCAAGACCTGAGTCCATATCATCGATAGTTTTTACGACGGCTTCGAGGCTAGCGCGCTCTTTACCTAGGGCTTGAGCACGTTCTGGCTCGTTCCACACCTCAGAACTTTCAAGTTCACGGCTGACTTCTTCTAGACGCTCATGCTTAGCATCGTAGTCAAAGATACCCCCTAAGAAGCTGCGTACGCTCGGCAAGCTCCTTAATTTTGAATTTTACTGGATTAACTTCAAACATGGATTTTTAACTTCGCTTATTTTTGCCGTTTTAATGGGTTTCCCATCAAAGCAGGCGGCGCTTAACGGTAATTGCAACCGCGCATTTTAACCTAACAACGCTGGTAAACCTAGGGCGTGATAGCGTTTCACTGCGATTTTATCAGCATAAAAAGCACCGTTAGGGTCGGCAGATTAACAAACAAAGCCGAGTTAAGACTGTGATCTTACATGAAATTGCCAGCTTGACGCCCCAATTCAATTAAAAATTGAGTTTACTAAACAGTGATAATCACTAAAAACCGCATAGAATTAAACAAGATACAGATAAAACACATATAAAATGCTGAGATAATCACAGTATTCCACCAATAAACTTTCATCAGCGCACAGTCTGACGCCTGTTTGTGATGACAGCAGCAATTTAGCATCAAACTTCCCTCGACCATAAGCGTCTTCTAAAGCGCTCTAGTTATACTCAAATCCACCTTAAGCCTGCCATGCAGCAAGCACCCTACAAATATAAAAGGCCATGGGATGATAGAACTTCGAATCGATAATCAGATAGTCTCGGCCGAGCCGAGCGATAACCTATTACACGCAGCCCGTAAGGCGGGTATTGCTATTCCCAGCCTGTGCGATCCCACTGACGCCTCACGGCAATTGGACACGCAAGCCCATGCCGAAAAGCAGGACTGTAACCTCTGTCTGGTGCAAATCGAAAATAGCGATGCCAGTCTGCGCTGCGTTAAAGCCTGTGAAACCCCAGCTCAAACAGGCATGAAGGTCATCACCCAATCGGCGTTTTTAACCAAACAGCGCCAAGCGGCACTGAACACCATCTTGAGTGATCACTTTGCCGATTGTGAAGCGCCCTGCCAACAGGCCTGCCCTGCGGGGGTCGATGTACAAAGTTATCTCTACCACATTGCCCAAGGTGACCACACCCAAGCGATTAAAATCATTAAAGACACTCTGCCACTGCCGCTGTCGATTGGCCGAGTCTGCCCCGCGTTTTGCGAAACCGAATGCCGCCGCGGCCTCGTCGACGACCCTATTGCCATCCGCCAACTTAAGCGCCACGCTGCCGATTTAGATTTAGCCGATGACGAGCACGGCAATAGCTATCAACCGCCACGCCTTGCCGATACAGGTAAAAAAGTGGCCATTATCGGCGCGGGTCCTGCGGGGTTAAGTGCGGGTTATTATCTTTCGAATCAAGGGTATAATGTCGAGATATTTGAAGCCATGCCCAAGGCGGGCGGTTGGCTGCGCTACGGTATTCCCGAATACCGTTTACCCAAGGCGATTCTCGATAAAGAAATCGAGCTGCTGTGCCGTAATGGGTTAATCATTCATACCCAGACTCGCCTCGGCCATGAGGTTCACTTAGCCCAGTTGGTCACCGACTTCGATGCGGTGTGCCTTGCGATCGGCGCCCAAAAAGCGGTGCCGATGAACTACAAAGGCTCAGCGCTTGCGGGCTGTTACCTTGGGGTAGATTTTCTTAAGGATCATTGCCTCGATAAGCAATTGAAGTTGGGTAAAAAAGTCGCAGTCATCGGCGGCGGCAATACCGCCATCGATTGTGCTCGTACAGCGGTACGTGAAGGCTGCGATGTTACCTTAATCTACCGCCGTACCCGCGCCGAAATGCCCGCCGAAGCCTACGAAGTACACGAGGCCGAAGTCGAAGGAGTAAAATTCCACTTCTTAACCAATCCCATTGAAAATCATAGTGATGCCAATGGACATGTACAGTCGGTTACCTTTAGTAAAATGGCGCTCGGCGAAGCCGATGCTTCAGGCAGACGCGCCCCCGTGGACACAGGGGAAACCTTTACCGAAGCCTTCGATACCGTTATCGCCGCCGTCTCGCAGGCACCAGACCTGAGCTTTATGCAAGATCCCATGGGGCAACTCAGCCATGGCGAGCTGGCACTCAGTCGCTGGAACACCCTCATTGGTTGTGAGCAAACCATGTCATCGGGTGTGGAAAAACTGTTTGTGATGGGCGATGCCCGCCGCGGCCCAGCCACCGCGGTTGCAGCAATTGGTGATGGCCGAAAAGCGGCAAAAGCCATTGATAAAATGCTTCAAATTGGCCTTAGCTGTGATTTACATGCCCACGATTTTAACTCGGTAAAAACCATTCCGAGCGGCCTTAAGCAAGCAAAAACAACATCAGAAGCCGCATCAACGCTTTATCCCCATACGCCACGTCAGCCCCGCTTGAAAATGCCCGAATTAACAGCACTGCAACGACTGCTGAATTACAGTGAAGTCGAATTGGGTTTTCCCGCAGATGCCGCTATGCAAGAGGCGGCGCGTTGCCTTGAGTGCGCCTGCCAGGCCAATACCGACTGTAAACTAAGGGATTACGCTACGGATTACGGTGTTGAGAGCAAAAGCTTATCCACTGAAAATGCACGGCATTTCAGCGTAGATAAGAGTTCACCCTTTATTCAATTCGATGCTAACCGTTGCATTAGCTGCGGCAAATGCGTTGATGTGTGCCAGCAGCAGAGCGGCCACTACGCCATCCAATTTACCGAAGATTCCTATCAGGCGCTGCCACAGGAAATCAGTCAAAGCCTCGTGCGCCGCGCGCCGAGAGTTGGCTTTAGCGCGAGCATGGCCGATAGTCGCTGTGTACAATGTGGCAACTGCGTGCAGGTGTGTCCCACTGGTGCACTGGTCGATGCGCGGGACAAACGCCAAGGTGATAAAACAGCACTTAAAACCGCCTCGACGATTTGTACATACTGCGGTGTAGGCTGTCGTCTGGATCTTAAAATTGACCCTAACACCAATCGCATTCGCCATATCGAAGGCAATAAAGACTCGGTTGTTAACCAAGGCATGTTATGTGTTAAAGGGCGTTTTGGTTTCGATTTTATTCACAGCGACAAACGCCTCACGACACCATTAATACGTAAAAATGGCGAACTACAACCTTGTAGTTGGCCCGAAGCCATCGCCTATGTGGCGAAACGCTTAACCGAGATAAAACAGCAAGATGGCAGCAACGCGATCGCTAGTCTAGCCTCTGCCAAAGCGACTAACGAAGATAACTTTGTGCTGCAAAAGTTTGTCCGCAGCGTTCTTGGTACCAATAATATCGATCACTGCGCCCGCCTATGCCACTCATCGACGGTAACGGGCTTACAGCAGAGTATCGGTAGTGGCGCGATGACCAATGATATTCCAAGTATTAAGGACTCGGATGTTATCTTTATCATCGGTTCAGACACCACCTGCGCCCATCCGATTATTGCCTCAAAAATCCAGCAGGCGATAATGCAGCACGGCGCACGATTAATCGTGGCCGATCCTAAACGCGTAGGCATAGCAGAAAAGGCCGAACTCTATGTTGCCCACAGACCGGGCACGGATGTGATGCTATTAAACGCCATTATGGCGGAAATTATTCGCCACGATTGGCAAGATAAAGCCTATATCGCCGAGCGTACTGAAGGGATCGAGGGCCTCTATGCGGAATTAGCGAAGGAGGATTACTCCCTCGAAAACGCCGCCCTAATCACAGGTGTTAAAGCTGAGGATATCGCCCGCATCGCGCGTACCATAGGCACTGCACAAAAAACGGCAGTTTACTACGCCATGGGCATCACTCAGCATACGACAGGCCACGATAACGTCACCGCCATTTCTAACCTGCAACTACTCTGCGGCAATATCGGAGTATCAGGGGCGGGTATCAATCCGCTACGCGGCCAGAGTAATGTGCAAGGGGCTTGTGATATGGGTGCATTACCCAACTACTTCACAGGCTATCAAAAGGTCACGGATATTCATGCCAGAATGCGCTTCGAAAACCACTGGCAAACGCCGTTATCGGGGGAAATTGGCGTCACGGCAACCCACATGATGCACGACATTGCCAAGGGCAAAATCAAAGCCTTATATGTGATGGGTGAAAATCCAGTGCTGAGCGATCCCGATCAAGCTCATGTGCTTAATGCACTGAGTCAAATCGAGTTTCTGGTAGTGCAGGATATCTTTTTAACCGAGACGGCCGAGCTTGCCCATGTGGTCTTGCCCGCCGCCGCTTTTGTAGAAAAACGCGGTCACTTTACCAATACCGAGCGTCGGGTGCAGCGACTCGAGCAAGCACTTGCCTCACCGGGGGAAGCCTTACCCGATTGGCAGATCGTACAAGCGCTGGCTAATGCCATGGGCGCAAACTGGGATTACAAAGATGAAGAGGCTATTTGGTCTGAAATCAATGTATTAACACCCCAGTATCGCGGTATTCGTTGGGAAAGATTAACCGCTCGTGCGGATGGTCAAGTCCCTCAGGGTATTCAATGGCCCTGTCCAGATGAAAAGCATCCGGGAACACCGATTATGCACCAGAGTCAATTCACCCGCGGTTTAGGTTTATTTACGCCCGTCAGTTATCGTCTTCCCGCCGAAATGCCCTGCAACGAGTATCCACTTACGCTCTCGACTGGGCGGCTCTTAGAACAATTCCACACAGGTACACTCACCCGTAAAACACCGGGACTGGATTTACTCGGCGCACCTAAAGTGATGATTTCAGTCTATGATGCCGAGCAACTCGGGATAAATAATGGTGACAGAATTAGCCTTATCACCCGCCGCGGCGAGATTGAGATAGATGCCTTTGTGACTAAACGCGCCCAAGCCGGTGTACTGTTCTTGCCGTTCCATTTTGTCGAAGCCGCAGCGAACAAACTCACCATCAATGCCTTAGATCCCGTGGCTTATATCCCTGAATATAAGGTTTGCGCAGTAAGAGTTGAAAAGGTGACTAAGCGGGTTATCGAACCAGCCTAAACAGATATTTGGGGATACGACTCAATAAATGAATATAAAAAACGGGAGATGTTATCTCCCGTTTTATTTTATAACTCAATAATAAATCAGTATTAAATTTTAAACTGCCCAACTAACTTGCCAAGATTAGTCCCTTCCTGCGACACAGTCTGACTCACCCTTGCCGCATCTTCACTGGAATGCAGCAGCTCATTCACAATTTCTTGGATAGCATAAACATTACGGTTAATTTCCTCGGTCACAGAGCTTTGCTCGGTAGCCGCGGTGGCAATTTGGGTACTCATATCGTTAATCGCCGTTACCGCCGAGGTAACCGAACCTAAGCTTTCAGAAATAGCACGGGAAGATTCAACCGAGCGCACACAACTCTGCTGACTCTCGTCCATGGTTTTCACCGCCTGCGAGACCAGCTTATGCAGCTCAGATAGCATTTCATTAATTTCTAAGGTACTTGCCTGAGTTCGGCTGGCTAAGTTACGTACCTCATCGGCTACCACGGCAAAACCCCGTCCCTGTTCACCAGCTCGGGCGGCTTCAATGGCTGCGTTAAGAGCGAGCAAATTGGTTTGCTCGGCAATGCCACCAATCACCGACAATACGCTGTTAATCTTCTGCGATTGTTCACTCAACGATTTGATACTGCCCGCGGCATTATTGATTTGCGCCATCAATCCAGCAATTTCTTCTAATGATGCATCGACACAGCGCTGAGCGTTAGCTACATCACCCGTCGCCGCTTGAGTAGCTTCGGCCACTTGGGTGGTGTTTTGCGCGACTTCACTCGCGGTAGATGACATTTCAGTAATCGCGGTAACGACTTGGTCAGTCTCATTGTTGTGACTGAGCAGTTGGTGTGACATCACTTTCGTTTGGTCATGAATCGCATTGGCAGCCGTTTTGACTTTGGCGGTCGCATTCGCCACATCACCGATAATGGTTTGTAGCTTATCGACAAACAAGTTAAAAGCTCGACCTAATTGAGCAATCTCGTCTTCACCTTTAACTATTAAGCGCTTAGTTAAATCCCCTTCACCTTGAGCGATATCATTAAGATTATCAGCCATATTTTTGATCGGCACGACCATTCGATGGGCGGCGACCATAATGATAAACGCCGTAATCCCCGTTAACACAATGGCGATTAGGAGGATCATAAACGATTTCTCAGCCATCTGTTCAGTCACAGTTTGACGATAATCTTCAACTACGGCTTCAATATCATCAATATAAGCGCCAGTTCCTAACATCCAGTCAGTACCGGGAACCATCATCACGTAGCTTATCTTCTCAATTTGCTCATTGGTATTAGGCTTCTGATAATAGTAAGAAAAGTTACCATCACCCCGTTTCGCCGCATCCAGCAAACCAACAATAATCTTGGTGCCGCGCGGGTCGGTCATATCGATTTTGTTTTGACCTTCTAAATTAGGTAATAAAGCATGGAATATATTTTTACCTTGAGAATCATACATAAAGAAGTAACCCGCACTGCCAAAACGAATATCTCGCAATGCTTGATTCACATTACCTTGCTCCTTTAAGGACAATTGGTATTGCACAATTCCCGCGGCAATTTCGGTCGCTTCTTTAATTTGTTGTTTACGTTCGCCCACTAATTTTGTTCTAAAGGTCACAACCTCTTCCGCGAGAGACTCCTGTTCGACATAGTAGGAAACGGTCATTAACACTAATAAGGTCAAGATGAGGGGAAACAAAGATAACAGCAGTAATTTATTACGCAGGCTTAAATTCGACATGCTTGCTTACTCCAGAGTGATGTAATTTATATTTTTTATATGGTCGAAGTATAGCCAAAAAGGTGCATCCACTTAGCGCTTGGGTTAACAAAATTTTCTATAGAGGATAAAAATTATACTCAACTGATTTTAAGCTAATAATATCAGTCCTATGCCACATAGGCTAAAACCTAAGACCAGTAACAACATCTGCGGTTTAAAGAGTTTTAATGCACCAAAACCAAGCAAGACAACAGCCATATCCACCGCAGATAACACCCCTTGGGTAAATACAGGTTGATACAGCGCAGCCGCCAATAATCCCACCACACAGGCATTCACCCCCGAGAGCATGCCAGCAATCTTGGGCCTTGCGGCAATCGCATGCCAACTTTTTAAGCCCACCAGCATCAACAAAAATCCCGGTAAGAAGATTGCAACAGTTGCGATGGCCGCACCGACAAAGGGATTGTCTAGCATCATCTCGGCACCAAGGAAGGTGGCAAAGGTAAACATCGGCCCAGGCACAGCTTGTGCAAAGGCGTATCCGGTGAGAAAACGATCGCCGCTCATCGTATCACCCACAGCGGTTTCAAGCAGTGGCAGCACCACATGGCCGCCACCAAAGACTAAACTCCCGACACGAAAAAACTCACCAAAAATCCCTGCTTCAATCCCCAGATTTAAGGCAAAAAAACTCGCCACAAATAAGACAAAGAATAATCCTAAGCTCAGGTAATTTAACCTAATCGGTTCATTTTTACTGGACTCGCTCTCAGTCGCACTCAGGAATGACATACCTAAAATGGCAGCAAGCAACAGTAAGGTGATTTGTGTCCATAAGAAAGGCAGAATGAGTATCGCACCGGCACTACCGAGCATGAGTAAACGCGCCGTTTGCCGTTGACAAAATTGCTTAAACATCGCCAATACCGCATCTGCGACAACCACGACGGCCAGCAGTTTTAAGCCATGCACAATGCCTTGCATGTACTCGTTACCTAACCAAGCGGCAGTCGTCACCGCCAACAAATACATCAGCACGAAGGAAGGCAAGGTAAATCCAGCAAAAGCGGCTATCGCCCCTAAAAGCCCACCACGATGATAACCAATGGCAAACCCCACCTGACTCGATCCCGGCCCCGGCATAAATTGGCTTAAGGCTACAAAACTGGCATAACGTTTATCATCAAGCCAGGCGAGTTCGTTGACAAAGGTCTGGCGAAAATAACCAATATGCGCCGCTGGCCCACCAAAGCTCATCAGACCAAGAGAAAAAAAACGTAAGAATATCTGTAGCATAAACTTTGCCCTTCGACGCATAAAGTGAACAAGATTATGTCACTAAAAAGACAGTTTAATGAAAGCTAAATCAGCAAGACACAAAAATACTCAACCAAAGGTAAAATGAGCAAAATTCCTTTTTATCGACCTCTAAATTGACTATAGCGATCTACTGCTCAGGAGATCATTCATTTAGATCGCTTAATCTTTTACCAACATGGCTAAGACTTCGAAATGATCCGAATGGGGAAAGAGATCGAATAACTGTACCTTAGTTAATCGATAGCCACGAATATGGGCGAGATCTTTAGCAAGGGTTTTAGGATTACAACTGGAATACAAAATCGCCCTAGGGGCAAATTCACTTAAGGCGTGACACAGGGACTCACCAATCCCACGACGCGGCGGATTAACAATAATCAAATCGGGCTTTGTTTGCGCCGCATCACCCTTGGCAAAATCGGTGGAGTCGAGCGCCATAAACTGCACGTTATTCAGCCCCATCATTTGCGCCGACATCTTCGCGCAAGCAATTGCCTCAGCTTCGATTTCAATCCCAGTTAAAGGGATATCTTTGGAGGCACAGTGCAAACCAAAACCGCCCACACCACAAAATAAATCCCACAGCGAGTTTGGCGCAAATTCGCCAACCCACTCACGGGCGGTTTGATACAGTTTTGCAGCAACCTGTGGATTCGTTTGAAAAAAGCTTTTTGGGCGAATAAATAACGGCACATCGTTAAAGCGCTCTTCAAGACGAGTATTTTCAGTTAAGAAAATTTCCTCATCCCCTTCAAGGATCGCCATATGAATGGGCTGAATATTTACCGATACGACGCTGATTTGTGGATATTCAGCCAGCAACGCGGGTAATTCCCGTTCAATACGGGCAATGGCATCGGATGAGCGCAGCACAAAACGCAGCATATATTCGCCGCGCACTTGGCTGCGCGTCAGTAGAATAAACTTAAGCTCGCCCTTGGCTTTATCGATACGATACGGCGGGATACCCGCTTGCTGCACAAAACGCTCCAGACGGTGGAGCAACGCTTGCATATCAGCAGGGTACAGCAAGCAGTCACAGAGACTTACCGCCTCACCGCTTGGACTGACAATCCCCAGTACAGGCGCATGAGCCGCGCCCAGCACCACCATTTTCGCCTTGTTACGAAAACCTTGGTCTTCACCCACTACGGGCGGCAAAAATTGGGTATTAGTATGCTCAACAAATGGGGCTAACAATTGCTGTAATTCTTGGGTTTTCGCCGCTAATTGCATCGACATAGGGAGCTTAATATGACGACAGGATTGGCATTGGCCTTGTTCAAAATACCCACATTGCACTAATGTACTCACAGCATCGTACCCACAGCAGTTCCCGTCTATCTTATCTATTGAGATGGCGAGTGAAATTGAGATAACAACTGAAGCATAACAAATACCGTAACGGCCTCAGTTAAAAAGCGCCACACTTTAGCGTTTTTATGCCGAAAGATCATCTTCAACCACAGCATCACGCCCAATGTTAGACAGAATTAAGTTAATCTGAGGCTGTCTACATCGGCGATTGGTGGACGTTTCCCTAACTTTTGTTCAATCCATTCAATTACTTCAGCAGAAGTGCTTCTAAAGGTCGTGAGTTTGCCACCATATAAACTCAGCAGCCTTGGATGTGAAACTGAGGTTTGCGTTAAGGTATCCCGAGGCCGCTCAAAAGCGGAGCTTGCCTGTTTAGGTAGCACTCGCACGCCGCAATAGGTTTGCACTATCTTAGCCTTAAGCTCCTCAATCGATGGGGAAAGTGGAAAGTAATGACGATAAATACCTAAGAGGTACTGAGTTTCAGATTCCGTTACTTTGGGAGGGGTATCGATGGACGTCAGCACTGTTTCAGTGGTGCCGATGAGCATTTGTCCATACCAAGGCATCACAAAAATCACCCGCTTATCGAAGCAGGATTCTAAATATAAAATCCCCTCTGGTGCAGGCAAGTCGAGCAATAAATGCGCTCCCTGTACCCAATCGATTTCAACACCCGCAAGAGGCGGCTCAACGTTAGCTAATACCTGATTAACCCAAGGGCCAGCAGCGTTTATCACCAGCTTGGCATCAATTTGTTGTACTTGGTCGCAATGGCGAAAGCTAAGCTCAATATGCTCCCGTAAATGATTGAGCTGCAAAAACTCTGCCTCAGCATAAATATGTGCGCCAAGTGCTTGAGCGCTTCGCGCCACTGCTTGAGTGAGTAATTTATCATCGGTTTGTGCATCCCAGTATTGGAATACCGCTTTTAACCCCGTGAGTTTAAGCCCGTTAAAACGATGCCAATGCACTGCGGGAATAGAGACAAAACGCCCAAGCGGGTCAAATTCACTCAACAATGCATATAAACTCAGCCCAGCACGTATCGTCAACGGATTGCGTTGACTGTCCTGATAGACGGGAATGTAGAAAGGAACGGGTTTGACTAAACTAGGCGCCAGATCCAGTAAATTACGCCGCTCAAGCAGTGACTTACGCACGAGATTAACTTGCCCACTCTCAAGGTAACGCAGGCCACCGTGGATAAGCTTACTGGAATTGGCTGAGGTTTGACCGCCAATCTCGCCTTTTTCAATAAGTAAAGTTGAATACCCTGCCGCTGCGGCATATTGGGCAATGCCGACACCGCTGATGCCACCACCGATAATAGCAATATCGAATGAACTCATAGAGGTTTTATCCATCCTGATGTGCTTCTGGCTAACGTATCCCAATTCTTTCGAATAGAGATACCTAATCTACACTGTGCAACTGTGCCAATGCTTTATCACACATGGCTTTTAGCGCTTTAAGATCATCAATTTCAGCCCCAATTTTACAGCGCATTAAATGCGGGATCTCACTGGCCTGTTGCTTTAACGCCTGACCAGCAGAAGTTAAACTGAGCACCCGAACCCTTTCATCCTGTTCACTACGACCGCGACTCACTAATCCCTTCGACTCTAAACGTTTAAGTAACGGCGTCAATGTACCCGAATCGAGAAATAATTTATCCCCTAAGGTCTTCACGCTAATCCCCTGCTCCTGCCACAACACTAGCATGACCAAATATTGGGGATAGGTTAAATCTAGCTTATCAAGCATAGGACGATAGGCTCGCACCATGGCATTTGCTGCACTGTATAGAGAAAAACAAACTTGATTCTCTAGGCATAACACATTGTCTGTATTGGTGGTTTCAGACATTTCTAACGCGTTTTCCATTGAAGTTAACTCAGAGCTTGGCATAGTCATTCCAAAAAACTTAAATATATTGCGCACAATATACTTGCATTCACACTAAAGATCGAACTATAGTTTACCACAATTAAATTGCGCACAACTTAAATTAACCATTTAAACACTGAGGATCTAAACATGAAAACATTGTATGAAACCCGAGCAACCGCCAGAGCTGGTCGTCAAGGCCAAGTCAGTACCGATGATGGGTTACTCGATGTAGCACTCGCCTATCCAAAGGCAATGGGCGGAAGTGGATTAGCAACGAACCCTGAGCAACTGTTTGCAGCAGGTTATGCAGCTTGTTTCTCTAATGCGGTTTTGCATGTTGCCAAAATCGGCAAAGTGGCCATTACTGAAGCGCCTGTCAGTGCTGTGGTTGGCATTGGTGCCAATGATGCGGGAGGTTTTGCCTTAACTGTCGCCCTAGAAGTCAATCTTGACCTGCCGCAAGCTGAAGCCGAAGCCTTAGTACAACATGCCCATCAAGTGTGTCCATATTCTAACGCTACACGTAATAATATCGATGTAAAACTGAGTGTTAATGGCATAGCATTAAACTAAGCGCTTAACCATAGACTGAAAAGCACCTTGGGGTGCTTTTCAGTTATTCGCAGCTTATTTCCCCAACAGTAAACCTGCCTCACTTCCCAAAAACCAGTTAATCGCGAGTTAACTAACATTTCTTAATGCTTAATTTAATCAAAAGGATTGAATTCAGTAGAGTAATAGTCAGAAATCCATTTAAAACACATCTTGTCCACAATTGTGGAGGCACTATGACTAAATACTTAACCCAATTCGCTCTGCTATGCTCTCTCGCATTAGCAATGCTCAGTGCACCTAGTTGGGCCGACACCCCAAATACTTCCGATCAAACGTGGCATTACGTCAACGCCCAAGGTGAGCTTAAGATTAAACTCTACTTTTTTTGGTCGAAAACCTGTCCACACTGCGCACAAGCTCACCCTTTTATTGATTCACTACCGCAAAAATATCCGTGGATAGAACTTGAATCCCATATGGTTTCTGCACCTGGCGTACAGGATATTTGGCAAAATATTGCCGCCAAAACCGCCACAGAAGCCCGCTCAGTTCCTTATATGGCGAGCTGCGAAAAAGCCATTATCGGTTATTCCAGCGAAGCGGTTACTGGCGAGTTCCTCGTTAATCGTTTGAAGAATTGTTACTTATCCTTAGGTGGTCAGCTAAGCGAAGCGGATATGCCAACAAAGGGAGCTGCGTCAACTGCACCGACCAATAGTAAACCTCTGTTTGGCACTTGCGGAACCGACTCAGGTGAAGGAACCTGTGATGCAACTAGCCTGGCAAGTACCGACCAAGCTGAAGTACAACCCGTTGAATTACCACTTGTCGGAGTGGTCACTCCCGAGACGATGTCACTCCCGCTGCTAACGTTAGTACTTGCTGGCGTCGATGCCTTTAACCCTTGCGCCTTCTTCGTATTGCTGTTTTTACTGTCGATTATGGTTAATGCGAAGAGCCGTAGCCGTATGCTGTTAGTCGGCGGTATCTTCGTGTTCTTCTCTGGCTTTATTTATTTCCTGTTTATGACGGCATGGCTGAATATCTTCAAACTGCTAGGAGCAGGTAGTGATGGTGGAATGATCATCTTAGCGGCCGGGGTCTTAGCCTTGATCGCAGGCACCATTAACGTAAAAGACTACTTCTTTACTAAAGGAGAAGTCACCCTCTCAATGTCGGCTGAAAACCGTACGAGCCTAATCAAACGCATGGGGAAACTCTCTAATTCCAGTAGTTTAGGCGCCTTAATTCTGGGATCGACTGTACTAGCGATTTTAGCCAATGCCTACGAGCTGCTCTGCACCGCGGGCTTCCCGATGATTTATACCAGCGTACTATCCATGCATAACCTGCCTGAGATTGAGCGCTATATGTATCTGGTTTTATACAATATTGTCTATGTGATCCCACTGGCAATTATTGTGATTGTGTTTAGTGCGACCTTAGGCAAACGTAAACTGACCGAAAAAGAAGGCCAGGCACTCAAGCTAATGTCGGGTGTGATGATGTTTGGTATGGGGGTTGCGCTAGTGATTGATCCCACTGCGCTACAGAGTGTTGGGCTGGCACTGGGGTTAATCCTAGGCTCTTTAGGGCTCACCTTCATCATAGTGCTAAGTCGCAAGTTACTGACGGCAAAAGCCAACAAGGCAGTATAAGCATTAACGCTCGGCTTTGGATTGGCAAACTTGGGATAACGGACTAAAGTAAAACCTGAGCTTGCCGATACAAAGACTCAGCTTACAATTGAGGTTAGTTATGTCTATTTCACTGAACACCCAAGCTATCACGCCCAACTTAGAAAACGGTGCCGTTGGCGTTAAAGTGGCCCAGTTAGCCAAAGAGCAGCAAAAGGCAGAAGGTCAAATTGCCGTTGATTTAATTAACGCTGCAACACCTCAACCCGTGGGAAATACCGGCCACAATATCAACACTACGGCCTAATCCTAGCTCAATGTGTAACCAAAAAAGCCCCGAAATTCGGGGCGTTTTTATTTACAATTTTTAATGCACTTATGCTGAGGGGAACCAATCAAGCTTAAGAAAAGGCATTACCATTCACATGCATAATAGTGAAAGTCCACACAACAAAGGCCAGAGGAATATGCACTAAGGCATAAAAACATTGGTCGAGTCGACTCATCCCTTTGGCAAGCCAAATCAAATATAAATGCAGCCCAATAACAGCTGGAAACAAGGTAAACAGTGGATACAAGGCAAAAGGGCTAGCATCGGCTAACAAGCTGTGGCTTAACAGGGCCCAAGCCACCATTAGCGCCGTGGTTATAGGTGGCATGGCAACACGATACTGCTCTGGATACGGAAACATCCTTGGCCTCTTACACTTATTTAATACTTATGGTGGCAGTTGATCCCAAATGGGATCACTGGAGCGGTTTTCGCGCGATCAACTGCGCCTTAGCACTTTCAATACCCGTAACAGCATCGCTTAACCGCCCTTCAAAGTAATGCAAAGGTTGCCAGTTAGCAAATACGGATTGTAGTTCGTGTTCTTTGAGTAAAAAATCGGGATTGCGAGGGCGGCCAATTTCCGCCTGTTGCCACGTAAAAGTCTCATAGACAATGAGTCCACCGTGCTTAAGGCTAGCGGCAATTTGCGAGAACAGTGGCCGATGTAAGTAATTAAAGACTAGCACTATATCAAAAGTGTCTTGGGGTAACAGAGGGGCGCTGCCATCTTCTAAATTCCACAGCCATTGATGTGCTTTGTCGTGTGTTAGCTTGACCAATGTACTCAAATCTTGATCGATAAAGGTCACTTCACAGCTTTGATTCAGAAACCACAATCCATTTCGCCCAGAGCCACAGGCTAAATCCAATACCTTAAGCCCTGCAAGCTCGGGCCATTGAAACTGGGTAATTAAGCTCGAAGCTGTGCAGAGTGTAGCGTGTGTCATCCCTTTATCTCTTTTTTAGTGTCTATCTGTTTGCGATGCACTATCGAATAGTGTCTGAGTCCAGACGGGCCATGAGAGACTATCACAGATAAAAATAACACCAAGATAAACAACTCTGGCTTGTAATTGGCAAGCGGGATAAACAGACAAAGCAAACCTAATTTTCCAAGGGTTAACACACCCTTAAGTTGAATTAACCAACGCCAATCCCGCATAATTTCCCACAACATTAATATGCTGCCGGTGCTCATGGCGAGATACCAATAATTTAACCAAAGGGATTTATCAATGTTTAATAATATCCCTCCACCCGCACCTGCAATGCCTAATATATGTAAAGCCCTTAAGGCTGTTTTACTAAGTCGCTGTACCCAAAAACGTTTTTCAGAAATCTGCTGCCTAGGCATAAATTTAACCCCTCAACACCACTTAAATAACATTTTGGAAAAATATAATATATTTATTCAAAAAACACTGGTGGAATTTAATTATTTATAGAATACTCACATTATAAATTCTCGCACATTCACGACCAAGATAAAAATCAAAAATAAACCATTAAATTCAAAGCAATAACAACAAAAAACCGACTATGCCCACGCTAAAAAACAATTATTAAATTATAATTAAGCCCACCAAAATATGTTAACTCACGCAAGTTATACCGTATTCTCTAAGTGATTAACTTCAATTTCAGTAATATTTTCAGCCATATTGCACATTTCAATTATGTAATTCTCACTGTAACAATCGTTATGTGACCTAAGTACGCATATACCTCTTTAGATAGTGGTAACTTTGTTCGTGGAGAATACTCTAAAAGCGCGTGAGACACGTAAAATATAAATATCACGCCATGATGAATAACCCTTATTAAGTAGATGAAATGTACGGCGGAGGAACAATTATGTTCACAAGAAAGATTCAAAAAACAGCACTAGCCATGCTGATCTCTGGTGCAATGGCTGGCACAGCCTATGCTGCACCAGAAGTACTAGCCGATTTTCACGGTGAAATGGGTGGCTGCGATAGCTGCCACGTATCAGACAAAGGTGGCGTAACCAACGACAACCTGACTCATGAAAATGGCCAATGTGTTAGCTGCCACGGTGATCTAAAAGAACTGGCTGCTGCAGCGCCAAAAGATAAAGTTTCTCCGCACAAATCTCACTTAATCGGTGAAATCGCTTGTACCAGCTGCCACAAAGGCCACGAAAAATCAGTAACCTACTGTGATGCTTGCCATAGCTTCGGCTTTGATATGCCATTTGGCGGCAAGTGGGAACGTAAGTTTGTTCCTGTCGATGCAGACAAAGCGGCTCAAGATAAAGCCATTGCCGCAGGCGTGAAAGAAACAACTGACGTTGTCGTTATCGGCTCTGGTGGTGCAGGTCTTGCTGCCGCCGTTTCAGCCCGTGATGCTGGCGCAAAAGTGATCCTGTTAGAAAAAGAACCTATCCCAGGTGGTAACACTAAACTGGCTGCTGGTGGTATGAACGCCGCAGAAACTAAGCCACAAGCTAAGTTAGGTATCCAAGATAAGAAACAAATCATGATCGACGACACCATGAAAGGTGGTCGTAACATTAACGATCCTGAATTAGTGAAAGTCCTGGCCAACAACTCTTCAGACTCTATTGATTGGTTAACCTCTATGGGTGCCGACATGACTGACGTAGGCCGTATGGGTGGCGCAAGCGTTAACCGTAGCCACCGCCCAACGGGTGGTGCAGGTGTTGGTGCTCACGTTGCACAAGTACTGTGGGACAACGCCGTTAAACGTGGTACTGATATTCGTTTAAACAGCCGTGTTGTACGTATCCTTGAGGATGCGAGCGGTAAAGTGACCGGCGTTCTAGTGAAAGGTGAATACACTGGTTACTATGTAATCAAAGCCGATGCGGTAGTTATTGCTGCTGGTGGTTTCGCGAAAAACAACGACCGCGTTGCTAAGTATGATCCTAAATTAAAAGGCTTTAAAGCAACTAACCACCCAGGTGCTACCGGTGACGGCTTAGACGTCGCTCTGCAAGCTGGCGCAGCAACACGTGACTTAGAATACATCCAAGCTCACCCAACTTACTCACCAGCCGGCGGTGTGATGATCACCGAAGCCGTACGTGGTAACGGTGCGATCGTGGTTAACCGTGATGGTGACCGTTTCATGAACGAAATCACTACCCGTGACAAAGCATCTGCTGCGATCCTGAAACAAAAAGGTGAAAGTGCTTACCTCGTATTCGATGACTCTATCCGTAAGAGCTTGAAAGCCATCGAAGGTTATGTTCACTTGAACATCGTTAAAGAAGGTAAAACCATCGAAGAGTTAGCGAAACAACTTGATATACCAGCAGCTGAACTGGCAAAAACAGTGACTGCTTATAATGGTTTCGTGAAATCAGGTAAAGATACTCAATTCGAACGTCCTGATTTACCACGTGAGTTAGTTGTCGCACCTTTCTATGCCTTAGAAATCGCGCCAGCGGTTCACCACACTATGGGCGGTATCGTGATTGATACTAAAGCCGAAGTGAAGAGTGAAAAAACTGGTAAACCTATTGAAGGTTTATACGCTGCGGGCGAAGTCACTGGTGGTGTGCATGGTGCTAACCGCTTAGGTGGTAACGCTATCTCTGATATCGTGACCTATGGCCGTATCGCAGGTGCATCTGCCGCTAAATTCGCGAAAGATCACTAATATCAATTCTTTCTAGGTTAATGGACTAACCTTAGGCTCACATAGCACGACCATGAGAGCCAAGCTTGAACACTCAAGCTTATCGATACAAGCGAGCCGTCAGGGGCTCGCTTTTTTTATGCTTTTTTGAGCAATTGATGACTAAGCTCACTCTTTTTACGGGGTAAATTCATCACCAGAGGACAAATGTCGCCGAGTCACATACACTCAGTGCCAGTAACAATGTAACCCTTAGGTGATTGAAATGAGAATTGGATTTTTTAGCGCAAAACATTATGACATGCAGCATTTTAACCGTACTAATGCCGCATTTGGTGCGCAAATTGAGTATTTCGATTATCGTCTCTGCATGCAAACGGTAAAGCTTGCCGAAGGTTTTGAGGTGGTATGCGCCTTTGTTAACGACTCTCTCTGTGAAGAAGTGTTGGTCGAACTCGCTAACGGCGGCACAAAAATCATCGCCATGCGCTGTGCAGGCTTTAACAATGTCGATTTAGTCGCCGCAAAACGTTTAGGTATGCAAGTGGTCAACGTGCCCGCCTATTCCCCCGAATCCGTAGCCGAGCACACGGT
Source organism: Shewanella sp. DNRA4 (assembly GCF_012843185.1). Taxonomy (NCBI): domain Bacteria; kingdom Pseudomonadati; phylum Pseudomonadota; class Gammaproteobacteria; order Alteromonadales; family Shewanellaceae; genus Shewanella; species Shewanella sp. DNRA4. The sequence continues at coordinate 79,447 of NZ_JABAIP010000005.1, read as the reverse complement.
CGCCTTAATGCTGACCCTAAACCGCAAAATCCACAAAGCCTACCAACGCACCCGTGATGCTAACTTTTCACTCGAGGGGTTAGTCGGCTTTAACATGTTTGGCAAAACTGTTGGTGTAATTGGTACTGGTAAGATTGGGGTCGCCACCATTAAGGTATTGCTCGGTTTTGGCTGTAAAGTGATTGCCTTTGACCCCTACCCAAATCCTGCGGTAGAAGCGCTCAATGTGGAATATTTAGATCTCGATACCATTTACGCCACCAGCGATATTATCAGCCTGCATTGCCCATTAACCGCCGATAACCACCATCTGCTGAATAAAGAAAGTTTTGCCAAGATGAAACCCGGCGTCATGGTGATCAACACTAGCCGCGGCGGTCTGCTCAATGCCTTCGATGCGATGGAAGCCTTAAAGCTCGGCCAAATTGGCTCCTTAGGGTTAGATGTGTATGAAAACGAAAAAGAACTGTTTTTCGAGGATAAGTCGAACCAAATCATTCAGGACGATGTTTTCCGTCGCTTATCCGCCTGTCACAACGTGATTTTTACCGGTCACCAAGCCTTCCTTACCGAAGAAGCATTGGGCGCGATCGCCAACACAACGCTGAGCAATGTGAAAGCCGTGCTCGCGGGCGGACGCTGTGGTAATGAACTGTTTTAACTGACAGATTAATACCTGACTGCTAAAGTGAGGCTTCAACGTTTGAAGCCTCACAGAGAGAATCTCAATATGTTAGTCACTCAGGAAACTCAGGATATCTCCACGCCTTCAGGGCTAATGCGTACTTACCTCTACCGCCCAGATGCCACCGGGCAATTCCCCTGTATCATTTTTTACTCTGAGATATTTCAGCAAACCGCGCCCATCGCCCGCACCGCAACAATACTCGCAGGCCATGGTTTTGTGGTGTTAGTGCCAGAGGTATTTCACGAGCTTAATCCGATAGGCACAGTGCTGGCCTACGATGATATGGGTAAAAACAAAGGCAATGCCGATAAATTTGCCAAGCCCTTAGAGCAGCACGACAGCGACACCCAAGCCCTTATCGATTTTGCCCGTCAGCAGAGTTATTGCACCGGAAAAGTCGGCAGTATGGGTGTGTGTATTGGCGGCCACTTAGCCTACCGCGCAGCACTCAATCCCGAGATTTTGGGCGCGTTTTGCCTCTATCCCACCGACATACATTCCAATACCCTACCCTGTGCCTATGGCAATGACTCGCTGAGTCGCACAGGCGATATTCAAGGGGAATTAGTGTTAGTGTTTGGTAAGCAAGATCCCCATGTATCGCCCGAGGGGCGGGTATTGATCCACCAACAGTTGATGGCTAAAAACCGCAACTTCAGTTGGCTTGAGGTGAATGCTCAGCATGCCTTTATGCGTGATGAGGGCGAGCGCTACGATCCCGCGCTAGCACTGCAGATGTATCAGCAAGCTGTGGCGTTTTTCCAGAGGGTACTGCGATAATATTGTTATTATCCAACCCATAAATCTAAACCATTTTATGGGTTGGATAATTCAAAAGCTTAAGCAGCAGGTGTTGCTGGCGCATGTAAACGGCTTTGGCTATAAGCAACAAGTTCTTGGTTACTCACTCGTGTGATAAAAGCACCATCGAGGAAAAAGTCCACATCTTCGCCAACTTTACGGCCCGATAATAACTGGGTGCTACCGTCTTCGTAGGCTAACGTCATAGTGACCGTATGCTCATCGGGGTAGGCAATTTGCGCCTGAGTCAGCTTCACTGGCGCAGATCTAAGCTCATCACTCACGTGTGGATTAATCTTAAAAATCGCCTCAACTGGCATATCAACCACAGCGGGTGATTTATCGGTAATCGGATTCTTGCCAGTCCAAAACTCAATGGTATTAAAGATGAACAGATCGCCTGTCGCCGCGATGCCATACACTGGGCTTAACAGCATAAACAAGCCTGCACGACCATAACGGTTATCCACCGCACTTAAATTTCCCTTAGTCACCATTTGGCTTAAACCCATTTGCCCCATACAACCGGTTAACTGAGTCGCGAGTAGCGTGCCAATCGTCACAGCTAAAAGTTTAGATTTCATTAAATTAGATCCATTAGGTAAAAACAAAAGCGCGGATTCTACGGATTCGTGGGCACTAAACCGTGCAACAGGGCACAATCTAAGGTAAACAAATGGAGGGAAATGTAATCAATAACACTGATTTTGTTATATAAAACAGATTAAGCAACGAAAGCTAACGCCAAGATAATAAAACTAAGTGCTTGCGAGTGCGCCGACAACAGTTTGCTAATAAATGTACAGCGATGGCGCACATACAGGAAAATGGTTACTCGAGATCGAGTTTCTTTTTGCCATCCTGCAACGCTTGGCGCTCGGCAAGCGGTGACTGATCGGCCAGCTTTAACACCGCCTTCTGCAGCATCAAGTTGTTGGGATAGGTGATGGTATCGCCATTATCCCTGAGGATAAGTACATGAAACAGCGCGATTTCAATAATCACTCCACTGATATCTTCATCCTTATCCACCACCCGAATACGTTCACCAATCCGATACGGGAACACGAAAAAAATCAGCACACCAGCCGTTAAGTTGCTCAAGATCGACCATTGAGCGACTAAGGCGACACCCATCACCGCAAACGCGGAGGAAACAAACAGCGACACATCTTGATAACCTAATCCAAGTGAAACCGCCATTAACGACAAAGTGATAAAAAACATCACATAGGAAATAAACCGCGTGACCAGGCTGGTACGGGCCGCACTCACCTGCTTCATTAATGAGAGTTTTTTCACCCATTGAGTTAATGCTCGCTGCAAAAAGATAAACACCACAAGATAAATACAGGCAAGCAGGATTTGATTTGTCATAATAGCCACTTAAAAAACGAAACCAGCTGAATTCTAACTTTTTTATACCTGCACGCAAATCAGCTCAACGCAAATAGAGTAATAATGACCATGGCCGACGCAATTTTGTTACACGAAACTCACGATACATTCGGGCCTATCCGCGTGCTCGACTATGGTGATTCGCGCGTGCTCTCCTTCGGTGACAACGATGAACAAAGCAAAATCCTAAAAACCGCTCCCCATATTCCACAGCATACCTATGTACAGGGCATGATGCTGGTTCTGTTATTTTGTAAACCCAAAAGTGCGATAGTACTGGGTCTGGGTGGCGGTGCACTTATCCATGTACTGCGCCGATTTGACGCAGCCATCAAGCTAACCGCAGTAGAGCTTCGTCCCACGGTTATCGAACTGGCCAAGCGTTACTTCCAACTCCCAATAGGTAAAAAGCTAAATGTTATCAATGATGATGCCCTCGTCTTTATGGCATCGGCCGAGCATAAAAAAGTCGATGTGATTTTTGCTGATATCTACAGCGCCAAAGGCGTTAACACTGGGCAACTCTCGGCGACCTTCCTTGAGCAATGTACTCAACGGATTAAACCCGATGGCTATTTAGTGCTGAACTGCTGGAAGGAACATAGCCAAAATCGGGAGTTACTCGCCGATTTGCAGCACCATTTTGCCCACGTGCATGCCTGCCTCACCAGTGGTGGAAACTGGGTGATTTTTGCTAGCCAAATACCGCAATCACTCGGTGCCAGCGCACTTAAGAGCCAAGCCCAAACCCTGTCACAACAATTGGATTTTGCCCTTGAGCGTTCACTAACACGTTTTGGCCCTTGGATTTAAGATTAATCTCAGTCAAATGGCGTAAATTAGTTAACCCTAAGACTCAGCTTTGCTATGCTTCTCACTCTCCACAGATATGAGTTGTCACCATGAAAAATAAGAATAAATTTTTGTTAAGCGTTATGGCTCTGGCGTGCCTTAACTCTCTCAATGCTAACGCCGAAACCTTTAGTTTTGACACTCGTAATTCACTTAATTCAGATACCTTAGTACTGTTCCAAAGTACTGATTCAACAACCTATAGTCTCGATTTTTTGCCCCAGTCGACTCAGGATCAGCTCAATCTTGCGGTAGCTGATAATAGTTTTTCGGGTAAACGCGGTGAAATTTTAGAGATTTTAGTCCCGAGCGAAATCGACGCTAAGCGAGTATTACTGGTTGGGATTGGCGATGCTAAAACCCTAACACCTGGTGAAATCAATACCTTAGGTGGCAACATTGCCGCCAAACTTGAAACCGTGCCACAAGCCACGGTACGCGTGCTGACCCAAGGCCTCAGTAACGCACCTCTCTTTGGTTCAGAGCTCGCCCACGGCATTGAGCTGCGTAGCTACCGCTACACTCAATTTAAAACCAGCAATCGCGCCGAGAAGAACTATCAAATCGGCGTTGATGACTTAAGCAAAAACCAAAAACATCATAAGAATCTGCAAGCTATCGAAGCGGGTGTGTTTTTAGCGCGCGATCTTACCAATGCCCCAGCGGGAAACATGTATCCCGAAAGCTTTGCTAACGAGGCGCGTAAACTCAAAGCCCTCGGCGTAAAAGTCACAGTACTCGAAGCCAAAGATATTGAACGCTTAAACCTCGGCGCCTTAGCCGCGGTGGGTAAAGGCAGTGAGCGCCCACCTAAGCTGGTTGTCGCCCACTGGCCCGGCAGCAAAGAAGCACCTATCGCCCTCGTCGGTAAAGGTATTACTTTCGACTCTGGCGGCTACAACATTAAAGCAACAGGCACCTCCATCGCGCGGATGAAGTCCGATATGGCGGGCGCGGCAACTGTACTCGGCACAGTCAAGGCGATGGCGATTCAAAAGGCGCCAGTTAACCTTGTCGCCATTATGCCCATGGCTGAAAACATGGTATCGGGCCATGCGATGATCCCAGGCGATGTGATTAAAACCGCTCAAGGCCTTACGGTTGAAGTGCTCAACACCGATGCCGAAGGCCGTTTAGTGCTCGCCGATGGTCTCTGGTATGCCCGTGAAAACTACCGCCCATCGGTCATCATTGATGTTGCCACCCTTACAGGCTCAAAAGTCAGTGCGCTAGGCACCGTTTATGCGGGGTTATTTACCGATTCAGAGCCGCTAGTGCAGCAACTCACCTTTGCGGGTCAACAGGTGGGTGAAAAAGTCTGGCGCTTACCGTTAGATCAAGCCTACGACGAAGAGCTTAAATCCACCATCGCCGACTTAAAGAATACCGGTAAAGAAGGCAGCGCGGGAGCATCTGCTGCCGCCATGTTCCTCAAACGCTTTGCGGGTGAGCAACCTTGGGCCCACCTCGATATCGCTGGTAATGCCTTAACTGCCACCGATACCGCCGTTGTGCCCGCAGGTGCCACAGGCTATGGTGTGCGCCTGCTCAGCACCTGGTTAACTCAGCCTAAGGCGCAAAACTAGAACCTAGAACTTCAGTAGCTTGTTGTAACCGTTTTTATGTTTAAAGGGATATCGTCGATATCCCTTTTTTATTGCCCTTCCCTAACGCTACATAACCAAATTAAATAATCGATTAGCCGCTAAGACACGCAAGTGCTGAAAAATCGATTAATCCATCATATCAAACCCAATTAATTCGATAAAATCGATTAGGATGATAGTTTTTATCCGTTATATTTATCGTCGTTAGGTCAGTAATATGCTTCTCATCGACGGGGGAACAAGCAAATGCCCGTCACTAAATTCACCATAATCAACTAAATGGAAGCATAAAATGACTCAATCAATTATCAACAGCACCATCAAACCATTCAAAGCCACTGCTTACCACAATGGTGAGTTCGTGCCTGTAACAGAACAAGATCTGTTAGGTAAATGGTCAGTTGTATTCTTCTATCCAGCAGACTTCACTTTCGTTTGCCCAACTGAATTAGGCGACATGGCGGATCACTACGCTAAGTTACAATCTATGGGCGTTGAAGTTTACTCAGTTTCTACTGACACTCACTTCACTCACAAAGCATGGCACGATACTTCTGACACTATTAAGAAGATCAACTTCCCAATGCTGGCAGACCCTACTGGCGTGATCAGCCGTAACTTCGGTGTGATGATCGAAGAAGAAGGTTTAGCACTCCGTGGTACTTTCGTTATCAACCCAGAAGGCCAAGTGAAAGTTGCTGAAATCCATGACTTAGGTATCGGCCGTAGCGCTCAAGAACTGGTTCGTAAGATCCAAGCGGCTCAATACGTTGCGACTCACGATGGTGAAGTTTGCCCAGCTAAATGGCAACCAGGTGACGAAACCCTAGCACCATCTTTAGACCTCGTTGGCAAAATCTAATCTCGCCTAAAGGTCAACCCCGCCAATCTGACTCCCCCCTGCATGAGTCAGATTGGCACCCCTCGCGTTTTTCAATATTTTTCAATTTTTACGCTGATTTGGAGTCATCATGTTAGATGCGAATTTAAAAAATCAACTGCAAACCTATCTGCAAAACCTCAAGAGACCAGTTGAACTTGTCGTGTCAGCAGATGAAAGCAAGAAGTCTCAAGAATTAAAAAGCTTAGCCAATGACATCGTTAGCCTTTCAACGTTCGTGAGCCTTAAAGAAGCTCAAGGCCAACGCACGCCAGCGATGACAGTGGTAAACCCAGAACTCAATACTCAGATTAGCTTTGCTGGTCTGCCTATGGGTCACGAATTTACTTCACTCGTGTTAGCCCTGCTGCACACGGGTGGACACCCAATCAAACTCAGCGACGACATCATTGAGCAGATCCGTAATCTGCCCGGCAAATATGAGTTTGAAACCTATGTGTCACTCACCTGCCAAAACTGCCCTGATGTGATTCAGGCGCTGAATATGATGGCCGCGATCAACCCGAACATCACCAACGTGATGATCGACGGCGCCCTGTTCCAAGATGAAGTGGCGAACCGTAACATTATGGCCGTACCTTCTGTGTACTTAAACGGCGAAGTGTTTGCCGCGGGTCGTATCAGCATTGGTGAGATTTTAAATAAACTCGATACTGGCGCGGCAAGCCGTAAAGCGGAAGAACTTAGCCAAAAAGCCCCATACGAAGTCTTAGTCGTCGGTGGTGGCCCCGCTGGTGCTGCGGCAGCGATTTATGCCGCCCGTAAAGGCCTGCGTACAGGTATTGTTGCCGACAAATTCGGTGGTCAAGTCGCCGAAACCGTTGGTATCGAAAACTTTATTTCGGTTAAAGCGACTGAAGGTCCAAAACTGGTGGCTAACCTTGAAGCCCATGTGCGTGACTATGAAGTCGATATCATGGATAACCAAAAAGCCGTTAAACTGGCGAGCGATGGTTTATTCGAACTCGAGTTAGCAAGTGGCGCTACACTGCGCAGCCGTACCATACTACTGGCAACCGGTGCTCGCTGGCGCGAAATGAACGTCCCCGGTGAGAAAGAATACCGTGGTAAAGGTGTGGCTTACTGCCCACACTGTGACGGCCCATTATTTAAAGGCAAACGCGTTGCAGTGATCGGTGGCGGTAACTCAGGTATCGAAGCGGCAATCGACTTAGCCAACATCGTTGAGCATGTCACAGTACTCGAGTTCGATAGCAAACTGCGCGCCGATGATGTGCTGCAACGTAAAGCGGCCTCTATGGGTAATATTCATATTATTACTCAGGCGATGACCACTGAAGTGACTGGTGATGGTACCCGTGTTAATGGCCTGAACTACACCGACCGTGCAACGGGTGAAAGCCATCATATCGCGCTGGCGGGTATCTTCGTCCAAATCGGTTTAGTGCCCAATGCCGAGTGGTTAAAAGGCACAGTAGATTTGACTCCTCGCGGCGAAATCATCGTCGATGAGCGTGGCCAAACCTCAGTACCAGGCGTATTTGCCGCAGGTGACGTGACTAACTCACCTTACAAGCAAATCATCATCGCCATGGGTAGCGGTGCCAATGCCTCACTGGGTGCATTTGATTACTTAATTCGCCATAGCGATGACAGTACCGAGACCACAGCGACTAAAGCGGCTTAATCGTTAACGATTAATCCCCTTACTAAAAAGCCAGCTGATGCTGGCTTTTGTTGCCTTCGAGAAATGGCACTCTTCACAAAGAACGCGCTAATGCTTCTTGCTCTTTAGTGTCCAGAGATAAGAAATAACTGTATTTCATCTTTAACCTCCGAACCAAAACGCAATACGCTCTGATTCTAAAGAAGTCTAAAACCAAACCGAATAAGCAAAAAGGAATCACTATTACGATAGTCATAGTGAGAAAAATATGAACGAACTCAGTGAAATTTCCAAACTCACTCATCACAGTTCGAAGCAGCGCAAACAGAATGCCCCCTAAAGTCAGGTAAATGACATATAAGAATGATAAATAAGCAACCCTTATAAAAGCTCTTAATCCTTTCACCTTGATTCACCCATACTTATCAAATGGACATTCCACTTCGTCACATGCCCTAGGAAATCATCTATTGAGTACCATGCCTATTTACTGGATAAATCTAGGTATGGGTTCTCAAACCGAATTTGCATTAGGGTTTCTGGTGCATCGACCGCTTTGAAACTAAATTGCGCATAAAGTCCATGGGCATCGCGGGTGGCGAGCATTATGCGCCTTAATCCTTGCAGATCAGGATGTTCCATAATTGCTGCCATCATCATCTTACTTAAACCTAAGCCGCGGTGGGATTCGAGGACAAACACATCGGCAAGGTAGGCAAAGGTGGCTTTATCGGTAATCAGTCGCGCAAAGGCAAGCTGCTGATTATCTTTATCAAATACTCCAAAACATAAACTGTTGCTAAGCGCCTTTTGCAGCAGAGCAGCAGGCATGCCCTGCGCCCAATAACTGTTGGAAATAAAACCATGGATAACATCAAAATCCATTTCCGATAGCTCACTGCTGACTCGATATTCCATTTGTCGCTCCAATATAGCGTTAAATACCGTTTAATCTAGGTATGTTTTGCACTCATAAATATCATCAACACCATGCCCAGCAACACTACTTTTGCTAATGAATACATGGCTCCAGCAAAGGAGCCTCCACCGTGATAGCTAAAAGCAAGATGGCGATTGATCTCAAATCGAAAAGAGTTAGCCAAGTGGCGATAAGCAAGAAAATAAAATAATGAGGCCGCGGGCCAAGTGCCAATAATCAAGGTTTGCCCCTGAGCCTTCGTAGTCAAAACCGCCGAAATCCAGGGAATACAAAGGCAAACCGCATATATCCAAGCAAAACGCTTAAGTAACTGGCGAATCTTTTTGTCTGATAGTGACTTCAATCTAAAATTCCTTTTCACCTTTATTTGCCCGCTATCAGCGCGGATCACATCGGCTCAATTTGCTCAACCATCAACTGTAGGGTGAAATTACCTCGATATTCGTTCACATCGAGCTTATAGACAATGCGCGCATGTTGAATCGTCGCATCGGGCCAAGTGTGTAAATCCACATTAAAGGCAATCGCATCTAACATCAGGGTACTACATGGGGTTTCAAGCACTAATTTAAGGTGGCGTTCTCCCACTATTCGCTGCTGGATAATCTTAAAATAACCATCGAATAATGGCTCCTCGAAGGACTGGCCCCAAGGCCCCGCATTACGCAGTAACTGGGCAATTTCAAGCGTTAACTCGGTTGGGGTTAACTCGCCATCGGACCATAGTTCCCCCGTCAGCTGCTCAGGCTTTAATTGTTCACGCACCGCATTATCATAGGCTTTGGCAAAGGTTGCAAAGCCACCGGACTTTAAGGTTAAACCTGCCGCCATTGCATGGCCGCCAAATTTGCTGATAAGCCCTGGATGGCGGGAGTTAACTAACTCAAGCAGATCGCGCATATGCAAACCTTTGATGGAGCGCGCCGAACCTTTAATTTCGCCATTACCCGCGTCGGCAAAGGCGATAACGGGTCTGTGGTATTTATCTTTAATTCGCGAGGCAAGAATACCGATAACCCCTTGGTGCCAATCCTCTTGAAAAAGGGCGATACCCCATGGGAGCTGTTCTTCATTAAGCTTTAGATATTCAAGACTTTTCAGCGCCTCTTGCTGCATCCCCACCTCAAGCTCACGTCGCTCTTGGTTGAGGCTATCGAGCTCTGCCGCCATCCGCCTTGCATGCATAATGTCTTCGCACAGTAGGGTTTCGACCCCTAGCGCCATTTCATCCAGCCTGCCGGCGGCATTAAGCCTTGGGCCTACCGCAAAACCAAAGTCCGAGGCAACAATCCGAGCTGGATTACGTTTTGCGACTTCAAGTAGAGCAGTAATGCCCACGCGGCAACGGCCACTGCGTACCCGCTGCAATCCCGCCTCGACCAGAATACGATTGTTGGCATCGAGCGATACCACATCGGCCACAGTGCCAAGGGCAACAATATCCAGCAGAGTGCCAAGGTTAGGCTCGGCAATACCGCGGGCTTGATACCAGTAACGAGCGCGCAGCTCAGCCCTAAGCGCCGTCATCAGATAAAATGCGACCCCGACGCCAGCGATGGATTTACTGGCAAACTGACAACCGGGCTGATTGGGATTCACTATGGCATCGGCCGCCGGTAACTCATGGCCGGGTAAGTGATGGTCGGTGATCACCACCTGCATGCCAAAGGCCTTGGCGGCAGCAACGCCTTCAATGGAGGAAATACCGTTATCAACAGTAATAAGTAATTCTGCCTGTTTGGTTGCCGCCACGGCGACAATCTCAGGACTCAGGCCATAACCGTAGTCAAAGCGATTGGGGATCAGATAATCGACTTTACTCGCGCCCATCATTCGTAGCGCGAGGATACACACACTTGTCGAAGTGGCGCCATCGGCATCAAAATCGCCAACGATCAGAATCGACTTATCAAGCTGCATCGCATCTGCAATCAACTTGGCGGCGTGATCCAAGCCCTTCATGGTATCGGGCCTTAACAAGCCCTTAAGTACCAGTTCGCATTCGGCGGACATGACTCCACGGCGAGCATAGAGCTGTCTTAACAACGGCGGAAGGTGAGCGGGTAAATGGCTATCATCAACGGTTGGACGACGGATTATTTTATGGATCAAGGGAACAAACTCTTAAACAATCATGGGGCTAAGATAACAAAAAGGTGAGCTTTAGGCTCACCTTTAATGGGATAAGTTTAGCCGAATTGCGACTATTGGCGCGCTTCTAAAGTACGTAATAAATCCGCAGGTGGTTGATATCCTGGGATCATATTACCGTCTTCCAATACGATTGCAGGCGTGCCGTTAACACCAAAGCTGGTACCTAATTCATATTGTTCGGCGATTTTAGCATCACAGGTCGCGGCAGAGACTTTTTTACCCGCCTTGGCTTCTGTCATGGCTTTTAATGGATCCTTAGCACACCAAATGGCCTGCATTTCATCGGCATTCGCAGATGGCACACCCGCACGTGGGAAGGCTAAGTAACGCACGGTAATACCCAACTTATTATACTCGGCCATTTGGCTATGTAACTTGCGGCAATAACCACAGCTCACATCGGTAAACACAGTTACAACGTGTTTTTCATCTTTCGCTTTATACACCAACATGTGATCTTCAAGCGGCTTCATCATCGCCAAACGTGGGCCTGCAAGTGCCGCTTCTGTCAGGTTTTTCATCCCTTTATCAAGATCGTATAAATTACCGTGGAACATTTTTGAACCATCACGGCTGATATAGAGCACGCCGCGATTAGTCATCGCTTGATATAAACCTTCGATGGGCGAATCCTGCATTGAAATCACTTCAACATCTAACATTTCACTGAGTTTTTGCTTAATCGCAGCAGTGTCTGGAGTGGTCGCCGTTGCGGCGCTGGCCAGAGGCGCAACAACAAGCGCGAAAACTAAAGATAATGCTCGGGTCAACTTCATGGGGACTTCCTATTAAGTAAATCGCTACTGCGACATATGGGTCAGGTTAATAGACCCTGTATGGGGGCAAAAAGTTACAGACAAGCCAAATAGAATGCAAATTTATACTGTAACTAAATTCAACCATTCACGGTTTTGTGATCCACAAAGCCTATCCCCGTGGATGATGCTGCTGATGTAACTCTTGTAATCTCGCTCGGGCGACATGGGTATAGATTTGAGTTGTCGATAAGTCACTGTGGCCTAAAAGTAATTGCACAACCCTAAGATCGGCGCCATGGTTTAGTAAATGGGTGGCGAAGGCATGACGCAAGGTATGGGGTGACAATTCAGTTTCAATTCCAGCTCGGCTCGCATAGAGCTTAATACGATGCCAAAAGGTTTGCCGCGTCATCATCTGCGAGCGCTTTGAAGGGAACACCACGTCAGATTGAACATAGCCTAAGAGTTCATGCCGCGCTGAAGTTAAATAATGTTCTACGGCGGCTATTGCTACCTCACCCATTGGCACTAAACGCTCTTTACCGCCCTTACCCACAATCCGCACTAAGCCTTGGCGCAGGCTCATCTGCTCCATGGTTAATCCCACCAGCTCACTCACCCGCAGTCCGGTGGCATATAACAACTCCAGCATGGCTTTATCACGGCATTCAACGGGGTCGTCCACATTAGGCTCAGCCAGTAGCCTATCAACCTGTGACTCGCTTAGAGAATCAGGCAAATGCCGACTTAACTTAGGCGATTCAATCAGTGCCATGGGATCGCCTGCAATCTGTTTGGTCTGCAATAAATAGGTGTAAAAACGCCGTAAACTACTCAGCAAACGTGCACTACTAGTGCGGGCAAATTGTTGCTCGACCCGATAAGCTAAGTAAGCACGAACATCAGCTTGCCCCACATCACACAACCCCAATCCTTGGCTTTGCAGATAGCGATCAAAATGGCGTAAATCGGTGCGATAGGCACTCAAGGTATTGTCACTTAAGCCCTTACTAGACCAAAGATCATCAAGAAATGCATCAATAAGCGGATCACACTGATAGGTTTTAGCCACGAAAACTCCATAAAAAACGGCGTATGGTAGATACGCCGCTGATATTAACTTAATTTCTCCGCGACTGGCAGTCGCCTTTATTTAGGCGGCAGTGACTGCTTTTGCACCGCCACCGCGAATCATTAAACACAGCACAATGACCACTAAGGTTGGCAATAACCACGCCATTCCCTCTTCATACAGCGGTAGGAGAGACAGGGAGGGAGACATACCACTGACCAGATCGATAAAGCTTTGCGCCGCTTCAGTCACGCCTTTACCGTCTTCACCCGTGAGGCTTTTTGCGGCAACCTTCATACCGTCAAAGATACCAAACAGGAGTGCCACAGACAGGGTCGCACGGTGAGCAAACTGCGGACGAGGGAAATATTCAGTTAAAAAGGTTACCGCGACCAGTGCAATAGCCACAGGGTAAACCGTCATTAATACCGGAATACTGATATTAATCAGTTGTGACAGCCCAACGTTCGCAATCACAGCACAGATAGCGCTTAATATAATCACCAGAAAACGATAAGACAGCTTTGGCATTAGCTCATTGAAAAACTCAGAGCATGCACTCACTAATCCCACCGCCGTAGTTAAACAGGCTAGCGTTACCACTGCCGATAACAACACAGTGCCTAAATTGCCAAACTCACGGGTCACATAGTTAGTTAAAATTTCACCGCCATTTTTAGCACCTGCGGCAATATCACCCGCCGTGGCACCTAAAAAGAACAATGACACATAAACAAAGGCAAGACCCGCTGCGGCAATAAAGGCGGCGCGAATAAGGTACTTAGTCTGGGCGCTAGGCTGCTCGATGCCCTTTTTACGCAGCAGATCGATAATCAACATACCGAACATCAAAGATGCCAGAGTATCCATGGTGTTATAGCCTTCAAGGATACCTTTAGTCAGTGGATGGTTCTTGTAATCACCTACGGCCGCGCCAACATCAGAAGCGGGTAAAAACACCACAGACAAGGCTAAACCTACTAGTAATAACAATAGGATAGGGGTTAATACTTTACCGACGCTGTCGAGTAATTTCCCGGGGAACAATGCCAGCAGCATAGTCACAGTAAAGAAGCACAAGGTATAAATTAGTTGCGACAGATTAAGCGATAAACTGCCAAGCATAATGGTTGCTGTGGTGTTATCAATAAAGGGCTTAGCACCGATTTCATAGGCCACTAGACCGGTACGCGGCGCTGCAAATGCAGGCCCGATGATGATATAAATCGCAATGGCTAATGCCGTTGCCGCAAACACAGGCAACATCGCCATAACCTTACCTTGAGCCTTAGCAACAGCAATGAGCCCGACCAAAGGTAAACCTACGGCAGTGATGAGAAACCCTAGCATCGCAAGGAGCATGTTCTCCCCAGCTAACATCCCCGCAAAGGGAGGAAAAATTAAGTTACCCGCCCCCAAAAAAAACGCGAAGGTCATAAAACCTAAGCCTAATGTATCCCCAATACTCATCTGATTGTCTTGCACGGAAAGCCCCATCTTGTCTTATTGTTTTTAATAAACTTAAGTGATTATGTGTCGATTAGCCATAGCTAAAACAAAGCCCATCCGGAGTGCAAATCTATGTTTACACAATTCCGTGGTAAATATGTGCGATATCTGCTGAGTTTATAAACAAAAATGAACTAAAAATTGGCTTCATTGCCGATTTATTCACCTAAAAACCCGTTCACCTATCCGTTAATCATAAAATTGATTAAAAATGGGGGCGAAACTAATATCAGAATTCAAAAATCAATACAACAGGTAAGATAGTTTTTATCGAAAAAAGCGTTCCAATGCTAATTAACTGCTAACAATGAGTTACCAAGGTAATAAATTAAACCGCCAATTAAGTGAACTTAGACTCAAAACAGCACAAAAATACAAAAACGCGATCTCATTGGAAGAATAGAGCGATTAGGGTATGTTGGCGTTTCAGGACGAATCTTTAAACATCAATGCGCCCGACTCATAACCATAAAAATCTTAGCGAAAGCACAACTCGCCCTTTAAAATAGCCACGATGTTAAATCGCATTCCCTTATTCATCGGATAAATGAGTTTTCATGGCTTTTACCTTTAAACAATTCCACATTGATGATCTTAATTGTGGCATGCCCGTTAGCACCGACGGCGTGATATTAGGCGCATGGGCACCGCTTGCTCAGGCAAAACACATTCTAGATATAGGGGCCGGAAGTGGATTATTAAGTTTAATGGCAGCGCAGCGAAGCCTTGGGCAGATCACCGCGGTGGAGCTTGAGGAAAAAGCCGCCGCCGCATGCCAATTCAATATGGTGCAAAGTCCTTGGGCGGACAGGCTCAGTATTATCCATAGCGATATTCAAGACTTTTGCCAGCAAACTCAGTATTACGGATATTTTGATCATATCATCTGCAACCCGCCTTATTTCGAACATGGCCCCAAGGCGAACGACCAGCATAGAGCGATGGCGCGCCATACCGATACCTTAGGATTTGAGCCATTGCTAAAAGCAATCTCCCAATGCTTATCACCTGAGGGTTCTGCAAGCCTTATATTGCCGGTTCAAAGTCTTATACGCTTTAAAGTCTGCCTAAATCAGTTCGCACTTTATCTCAGGCAAGAGGTACAGGTTAAAAGTGTGGAGAATAAAGCCGCCAATCGCGTTTTGCTGTTATTGACTAAAACACAGGGGAGCCAGTGCCTGCAAACCGTATTCACCATCCGTGGATTAGAGGGAAGTTACACGAATCAAATGGTCGAACTGACAAAGGATTTCTATCTTAAGCTATAGGCATGCTAGTTAGACGCCTGATAAACCAATGGCTACTTATCTATCCATTTATTTTTAATTTCAATCACTTTATCTAAATTTTCGGTAAATAACTGCACTAATTCAGGGTCAAAATGGGAGCCACTCTGTTCATGAAGATACGCCATCGTTTCTGCAATCGACCAAGCTTCTTTGTAAGGACGTTTGCTAGTGAGCGCATCAAACACATCCGCAAGGGCAACGATGCGCCCCTCAAGCGGGATGTCTTTTCCCTTTAGGCCATTTGGATAACCCGTACCATCCCATTTTTCGTGATGGGTAAGTGCCACTGATTTTGCTAACCGTAACAACTCAGAATCGGCTTCACCGATAATTTCAGCACCGATATGGGGGTGAGTTTTCATAATAGCAAACTCGTCTTTGGTAAGTTTAGCAGGCTTAAGCATAATGCTATCGGGAATACCAATCTTACCAATATCATGCATAGGTGCTGCATGTAATAAGTCATCCGCCTGTGCCTCACTAAGACCATAGGCCAACGCCAAGATTTGAGCATAGTGGCTCATGCGCATTACATGGGTGCCGGTTTCGTTGTCCTTATATTCGGCGGCGCGACCTAAGCGTTGAATAACTTGCAGACGTGTTCGACGTAATTCATCTGCCTGCACAAGGGAGAGATGGGTTTTAACGCGAGCCTTAACTATGGTTGGTGACACAGGTTTGACTATGTAATCAACACCACCTACGTCAAAACCTGCCGCCTCATCATGCTCGTCGTTAAGCGCAGTCACAAAGATCACTGGAATCGGCAGGGTTTCAGGCATGCTTTTAAGTGCTTGGCATACTTCTAAACCCGTCATATCAGGCATCATGATGTCGAGTAAAATTAAAGCCGGCAGCTCAACCTTGGCAAGATGCAATGCTTCTTCACCACTTTTAGCAAAAATCAAACGATAGTCTTGATGCAATATTTGTTTCAAAACCCGCAAATTAACTGGCTCATCGTCTACCAGTAATAAGGTCTTCTTATCGTCAGTCGCAATCTGCATAGCTATTCCTTATTTGAGCTAATGACAAGCCGCAACTTAACTAATTCAGTATGGGCAATATCAAAATCAAAATTATCGAGGGCATCAACAATGGTGTTTACCATGGGTTGATGGACCGATAGATTTTCAATGGCGGTTAAATCAGCTTCTTCAAAGGAGTGGTGTTGTACTGCCGCAATTAAAGCATCAATATGCGGTAAAGCTTGGTTTGGATCAGTCTGAGGATTAGATATCTGCACGTCTTTATAGTGAGCGAGTTGCTGCACATAACGAGTGATCTGCACTATGGTTGATTCAAGTTCATTGAATAACTGCTGTCTAGCCACTAAAACCTGTGGCTCTGAGTCAGCCATTTGCTCTAATGCCGCAAACAAGGCCATGCATCGGAATAAGCCTAAATTGCCAGAAATGCCTTTTAATCCATGACCTTGCTGGACAATCGCATCCCGATCCGATTGGTTAATTGCCTGCTCAAGCTGCCGAGACTTTTCGGGCCATTGAGCGATAAACTTTTCTAATTCTTGGATAAACTTTGCTTTACTTCCCCAGAGTTGTATCCCTCTTTGCTCATCGATGATGGTATTGAGATCGGGCTCATTTTTATTGAATGACTGTGTGGACAGTTCAAGGTTTAATACGCGGGCGATTTCGACATTTAATAAATAAAAATCAATGGGTTTATTAGCAAAACCATCCATTCCTACTTGTTGTGTCTCGAGTTTATCCTGCTCAAGCACACTCGCTGTTAACGCAATCATCGGCATGTAGGTTAACCCGGATTCAAGCTCCTGTTGGCGTCTACGCCTTGCTGCGGTTAAGCCATCCATTACTGGCATCTGTAAGTCTATTAAGGTGATATCAATATCATGCCTTTGCATTCGTAATAGAGCCTGCTCACCATCACGGGCAGTAATCACTCGATGCCCATGTCGAGTTAAATATACTGAAAGCAGATCAATATTTTGTTGAATATCATCAACTACCAGTATTGTTAATGGAGGCAGTGACACCTTGTCATAACTCGGTAGAGTTAAGTCTTCAACACTTTGAATGAGAGGAATTGTAAATCGGAAGGTACTGCCCAAACCTAAGCGGCTTTCAACCTCAATATGCCCGCCCATTAACTCTACTAATTGTTTGCTGATAGTAGTACCTAAGCCAGTACCACCGTATTTACGGCTCATAGAGGCATCCGCCTGGGAAAAGGCATCAAACACTCGCTCAAGCTGCTCTGGCGACATGCCAATCCCAGTATCGATAACTTCAAATGTCACTTGATTGTCTAACGGAGAGAAAACTTTTACGGTCACTTTTCCTTCTGCGGTGAATTTAACAGCATTACCTATTAAGTTGAGCAGCACTTGGCGTATCCGCTCAGGCGACCCCATAAAGTGGGTTCCCATCGTTGGCGCGATATCCACTTCCAGTAATAAATGCTGCTTTTGGGCCTGCAACCACAAGGTTGAGATAACAGTATCGATTTCAGCCGTTAAAGAAAAAACGCGGGTTTCAAGTTCCAGCTTGCCTTTGTCGAGTTTGGCACTGTCTAAAACATCATTGAGTAAATGCAATAATGATTTGGCCGAACGATTAATGGTTGATAATTGCTTTTGTTGCTCATAATCCAAGGATGACTCTAACAAAATATCGCTAAAACCTATGATGGCATTCATTGGGGTACGGATCTCATGGCTCATATTGGCCAAGAAGGCTGAGCGAGCGGCGGCAGCTTGTTCCGCATTATTCTTCGCGGCCACCAGATCCTGCTCCATTACCTTACGTTCAGTAATATCCATGATAAAACCATCAATCCACCCGTCTGGATTTTGCTCATCAAAAATATAATTTCCATGCTCAAACAGCCAACGCACCTCACCATCGGCACGGATAATACGGTATTCCATCGAAAAGGTTGGTGGCTGTGCTTGTGCGTAAATAGTATCGACATCATCGGGATAATAAAGCGAAGAGAATAAACGTTTAGCGTTAGGAAGCTCAAAGTCTGAAGCCGGGTATCCCGTGATATTAAATACCGCATCGCTGATGTAAACCATGGGCCAGCCTTGAGTATTCATACAGCGATAGGCAACCCCGGGGATATTACTGATCAACGATCTCAGCTTGGCTTCATTATTTTTCAGCTCTTGCTCCATCTCATTTCGCTGGCTGAGATCGGAAATAAAACCGACAAAGTAATGGGATTTGCCTTGCATCATATGCCCAATACCGAGGCGGACGGGCACTAAATGGCCATTTTTATTCTGCGCCAGCACCTCTCGTCCCGTACCAATAATCTGTGCATCACGGGTTTTAACATATTGAGCGATATAACTATCATGCTGGGGGCGAATGGAGGCAGGCACAATTTTTTTGACATTGCTACCAAGTAACTCTGTCGAGGGCCACCCCAAGATACGCGTCACTGCTTGGTTTACGCTAACGATAATACCTTGACCATCGATGGTGATAATGCCATCCACTGCGGTATCCATCATAGCCAGCATTCGATCTTCGTTTGATTTAGCGAGTAAAGACAGATCTTTATATTTAAAGATCACATTCACAATCAGCACTAAGCAGATAATGACGACGGTAATAATCGATACCCCGAGCGCAAGATAAAACGAAATTTCAGACGTTTGTTCGCTAAGCTCTAGTCCAGCGGGTTTAACAAAACGCGCCGCCGCCATACCCGTGTAATGCATACCAGCAATCGCCAATCCCATCACGATACTGGCAATAAAATTACTCGTAATAGTGCTCATGCTGGATGAGATAAACTGATTCAGTCCGGTACGAACCCAAAGTGCAATAATGGCTAAAATCACCGCAACGATAATCGACAGAGCAAATATTAGAGGGTCGTAACGCAATAATGGCGCCATATCCATGGCAGCCATCCCAACATAATGCATTACCCCAATACCTACACCCACTAAAACACCGCCAATCAATACTTGGGGAAACCGAATACGTGGTTGAGATAGTAGGCTAAGCGCCACCCACGAGGCCGCAATACTGGGTAACACCGATAAGGCAGTAAGACCAAACTGATAAGAAACTGGAGTGCATAAATTAAAGGCCAGCATGCCAATAAAATGCATTGACCACACGCCCCCACCGAGGACAAGACTCCCTGTGAATAACATGATTTGCTGTCGCGATTTAGATTGGGTTTGTGCAGCTTGTGTCGCAACTTGAAACGCCATAAAGGCAGAAAAAATAGCAATAAAAATAGAAATAGCGACCAATAAAGGGTCGTAATAAACATTGAGTAACAGGCTATCTTGAGATGAAGTAAAAAAAGATGATAACCAATTAAAAATCATAATATTCAAGCCCATATTAGATAAATAGAATCACGCCGAAATATTTTGCCAATTCAAGTAGGGCTAACGCTTAGGGGCCATAAAATGATGAGTATGGTCTATAAATGGCATCGATTTATTGCTTAAACGCCAAACCACGCGGATACAATCCATCCAACACTCTGAATAAACGCCAGACATTTGTTACAAAAATCACTTTTATCTTATACAAGTTTTACCAATTGTCTGCCTCAAAATGCGACAAATCACGTTATCACTGCGAATTTATCTGTTGGGTTTAGAGTAAAAGAGGCCTTTCTATCAACCCCATCACCGAAAAGCGAAGCCATTGGGATTAAGTTATTTAAGTTAACAGGCATAAGCTTTATAATGCTGGGCTATTATTCGTCGAGACGCTGCGCATGCAATTTGAAGATTTCCAGCTTGACCCTAGCTTATTAGAGTCACTTAAAGCCATGGGGCACAATACGCCCACCACAATCCAACAAGAAACGTTGCCGCATGCTTTAGAGCAACGGGATATTTTGGCGCGCGCCCCGACGGGTACAGGTAAAACCGCCAGTTTCTTATTACCCGCGCTACAACATTTAATCGACTTCCCGCGTCGTTACTCGGGTCAAGCCCGTGTATTAATTCTTACCCCAACCCGTGAATTGGCGAGCCAAATTCACCGCTATGCCTGCCATTTAGCCACAGACCAAGGGCTAAATATTGCCATTATCACGGGTGGAGTGCCCTATGCACCTCAAGAAGAAGCGCTAAAGGGCAATATCGATATTCTGGTCGCGACACCGGGTCGCCTGATGGAATATTTAGATAAAGGTAAATTCAGCGCAGAATCCGTCGACATACTGATCATCGATGAAGCTGACCGTATGCTCGATATGGGATTCTCTGCCGTGGTTAAAGCCATCGCACTCGAAGCCCAAGGCCGCAAGCAGAATATGCTGTTTTCAGCCACCCTTGAAGGCAGTGGTGTTATCCGCTTTGCCCGCGAAGTGCTTAATGATCCTATCGAAATCGATGTTGATGCACCGCGCAAAGAGAAAGCCAAGATCCACCAATGGATCCATCTCGCCGATGATAAAGACCATAAATTTGCCCTGCTTTGCCACTTGTTAAAACAGGAAGAAGTAAAACGCGCCATCGTATTCGTGAAGACTCGCGATGTGGTCTCTAGCCTCGACGGTCAGTTACTCCAAGCCGGCATCCCTTGTGCTTTTATGCGCGGAGATATGGAACAGAAGAAACGTTTCCAAGCTTTAAGTCGTTTTACTAAGGGCGAAGTGAATGTATTGCTGGCGACCGATGTGGCTGCCCGCGGTATCGATATTGATGATATCACCCACGTGATTAACTTCGATATGCCACGTTCAGCCGATACCTACATCCACCGTATTGGTCGTACTGGCCGCGCGGGTGCCAAAGGTACGGCAATTTCTCTGGCTGAAGCCCATGATATGCGCATCGTTGGTAAGATTGAGCGTTATATTGAGCAACCCCTTAAACGCCGAATCATTGAGGAATTACGTCCTAAGCACAAAGAGGCGCGAGTTCCATCCAAGAAAAAGGCAAAAGTAAAAGCCAAAGAAGCGGCGAAAAAAACCAGCAAAAAAGAAGCGGCAAAAAAAGCTAGCAAAATTGCCCGCAAAAAACAGTCCTAGGTTTTCTAACCTTGGAATAAGCTGATACTTACTTCCGCCTAAAAGCCGCAAAATTGCGGCTTTTTTTATGCTCATTGACCTAGCAAATATTTTTGTACGGGGTGGAACCCCATATGACAAAAAACACTCTACTCCTACGCAATTGTATCCTCAGCAAACTAAACCGACGCGGTAACAGGACACAAACTCGATAGCATCATCTTTAGACACATTTTATTTACAAAAATAAATTTATTGCGCAGCCTGACTCTGATACTTTAGGCGCATTAAGCGATTTAGCACGGATGTAACAATCATATGATCAAAACCTTACTAAGGAGATTATCTCCTTTTTTTATCTTACTGCTCTTTATTGTTGGCGCTGGTTTGCTGATGAAAACCAAGGAGACACCTGAGCAGAAACCCGAAGAAATGCCGATCCCGATAGTGGATGTCACCCAGGTTGAGCAACAAACGGTTTCGCTTAACTTACCCTCCTACGGTGTTGTCACGCCCAAATATAAAACGCAACTGGTGACTGAAGTCCAAGGGCGGATGCTGACGATTTCACCTCAATTTGTTGCCGGTGGCATAGTGAAAAAAGGCGACCAACTTGCCCAGATCGAACCTTCAGATTACGAAGCCGACTTAATGCAAGCCGAAGCGACATTGGCTCAAGCAACCGCAGCACTCAATGAGGAAATCGCCCGCGGCGAAGTTGCCAAAATTGAGTTTAAGGGTTACGACAAAGGATTGCCGCCTGAACTCGGTTTGCGCATCCCTCAATTGAAAAAAGAACAAGCTAACGTTAAATATGCGCAGGCGGCTTTAGCTCGCGCCCAGCGTAACTTAGAACGTACCGTTATTCGTGCGCCCTTTGATGGCATTATCAAGGCAAGAAATGTCGACTTAGGACAATACGTTACCCTAGGTACAAATCTTGGTGAACTGTATGACACCCGCATTGCAGAAATTCGCCTACCTATCTCTAACGATGATTTGGCCTATTTGGAATCCGTCGATAATCCCGATACCCAAGTCACCTTAAGCGCCTCATTGGCAGGCAAGGAAAATACCTGGATAGGCAATATCATCCGCAGCGAAGGGGTGATTGATGCCGATAACCGCATGGTTTACCTCGTCGCCGAGATAAAAGATCCTTACCTGCGAGAGCACAAAACCCAAGGCAGTTTACCACTGAAATACGGCAGTTTTGTCAACGCCGTGATTAAGGGCCGCACCGTCGATGGTATAGTCAAACTGCCTCGCCATGTGGTACGCAATGAGCATGTCGCCTTGATTAACAATAACAATATCGTCGAAATGCGCCATGTGAATGTCGTGCGTAGCGATCTTGAAAACGTATTTATCAAGGACAGCTTAAAAACCGGTGAGCGGGTTGCTATCACTCACTTTAATAACATGGCCAATGGCCAATTAGTCAAAGTGATAGGCGAAGAAACAAAACCAGTGCAGACGCCTAAGGAAGATGCTCCTGAGTCGAGTCTTGCGGCCACTGGAGTAAAATAATGGATACGCAAAAAGGGATCTTAGCTTGGTTTGCCCGCAATAGCGTGGCAGCGAACCTGTTAATGTGGGCACTGCTGATTGGCGGGATGTTTAGCACAGTGCTGATCAATAAAGAGGTATTTCCCTCTTTCAACCTGAATTTATTGAGTATTACCGTTGCTTACCCAGGTGCTGCGCCACAGGAAATCGAAGAAGGCATCAACATCAAGATTGAAGAAGCCATTCAAGATATCAACGGCATTAAAAAAGTCACCTCGGTTGCCAGTGAAGGTGTTGGTTCAATCACGGTAGAAGTGGAAGACGACTACGACGTCCAAATCGTACTCGATGAAGCCAAGTTACGACTGGATGCGATTTCCACCTTCCCGGTGAACATCGAAAAACCACAAATCTTTAAAATCGAGCCCGAAAACAACGTGATTTGGGTGTCGGTGTACGGAGATATGTCACTGCACGATATGAAGGAGCTAGCCAAATCGGTGCGTGATGATTTGACCCAGCTCCCCGCCGTAACCCGTGCTAAAGTCACGGGAGTTCGCGACTATGAAATCGGTATCGAAGTCTCGGAAGATAAGCTGCGGGAATACGGCTTAACTTTCTCACAAGTCGCAACGGCGGTACAAAACTCCTCCATCGACTTACCTGGCGGCTCGATACGCGCCGAAGATGGCGACATTCTGCTGCGCACTAAAGGTCAAGCCTATACGGGCGATGATTTTGCCAATATCGTTGTCACTACCCGTGCCGACGGTAGCCGGGTGATGTTACCGCAAGTTGCCACCATTAAGGACGATTTTGAAGAGCGTCTAGAGTACACCCGTTTTAACGGCAAACCCGCCGCGATTATCGAAGTCACCAGCGTCAACGATCAAAATGCCCTCGATATTGCTCAGCAGGTAAAAGACTACGTCGAGAAACGTCGTGCAACCCTACCTGCGAATGCTCAATTGGATACTTGGGGCGACTTAACTCACTACCTCAAGGGCCGTTTAAACATGATGATGTCGAACATGTTTTATGGCGCACTGTTAGTGTTTGTGATTTTGGCGTTGTTCCTCGATCTTAAACTCGCTTTCTGGGTGATGATGGGCATCCCCGTGTGCTTCCTCGGTACAATGCTGATCATGCCGCTTGAACCTTTCTCCATGACCATCAACATGCTGACACTGTTTGCCTTTATTTTGGTCTTGGGGATAGTGGTCGATGACGCAATTGTTATTGGGGAAAGCGCTTACAGTGAGGTCGAACGCCACGGACATTCGATTGACAATGTGATCCGTGGGGCGCAAAAGGTCGCCATGCCCGCCACCTTTGGGGTATTAACCACCATAGCCGCCTTTATCCCTATGCTAATGGTCTCAGGTCCGATGGGAATTATTTGGAAATCCATCGGCATGATCGTCATCATGTGTCTGGCATTTTCACTGGTTGAATCTAAATTTATTCTCCCAGCACATTTGGCCCATATGAAGTTTAAAAAACCAGGGGAACCTACGGGTTTCTTTGGGCGCTTTAAAGAAAAATTTAACAATCGTGTTCAACACTTTATTCACCACAGTTACCGCAATTTCCTCGAGCGCTGTATCCAACATCGCTACAACGTTGTCGCGGCCTTTATAGGTGTGCTGATTTTGTCTGTCGCTTTAGTGGCAAGCGGGAAAGTGCGCTGGGTGTTCTTCCCTGATATTCCTTCCGACTTTATCCAAGTTCAATTAGAAATGGATGAGGGAAGCTCAGAACAAAACACCCTCAAGGTGGTACAGGAGATTGAAGAAGCCCTGTACAAAATGAACGCAAAAATGGAGAAAGATAACGGCAGCGAAGTGGTGAAGCACAGCTTTATCAACATGAGCTCACGCACCTCTGCCTTTATTTTTGCCGAACTGACTAAGGGTGAAGATCGGAATGTCGACGGTGAAACCATTGCTACCGAGTGGCGTGAACAATTGCCGGAGTTATTGTCAGTCAAGAAACTCGACTTTAACGCCAGAGGTAACGGTGGTGGCGGTGGTGGCGATATTTCTTTTAGATTAACCTCAAGCGATTTAGAAGAATTATCAGCTGCGGCTCGCGAACTTAAGCAAAAGCTAGCGACCTACGAGGGAGTGTATGATATCGCCGATAACTTTTCCTCGGGCAGCCATGAGATCCGTTTAAAAATCCGCCCCGAGGCGGAAGCATTAGGTTTAACCTTATCCGATTTAGCACGCCAAGTCCGTTACGGCTTCTACGGTTATGAAGCACAGCGTATTTTACGTAATAAAGAAGAAATCAAAGTCATGGTTCGCTATCCCTTAGAACAGCGCCGTACCGTTGGCTATCTGGAGAATATGTTGATCCGAACGCCGCAAGGTAAGTCGGTACCTTTCTCCACCGTTGCTGAAGTCGAAAAGGGTGAATCTTATGCGTCTATTACCCGTGTCGATGGTAAACGAGCAATAACCATTAACGCTAACGCGAATAAAAACAAGGTTGAACCTTCTAAAGTCGTTAATGAAATCCAGAAAGATTACTTGCCGCAACTTCAGGCAAAATATCCTAAGATTCAAACGGCTCTCGATGGTGGCAGTTTGGATGAACAGAATGCCATGGTCGGATTGATACAAGGTTTCTTCTTTGCACTGTTTACCATCTATGCCTTGATGGCTGTGCCGCTTAAATCCTACAGCCAGCCACTGATCATTATGTCAGTGATCCCTTTTGGGATTATCGGCGCCCTGTTTGGGCATTTGATCCAAGGACTTGCCATGAGTGTGTTGAGTCTTTGTGGTATCGTTGCACTTGCAGGGGTCGTGGTGAACGATTCGCTGATCTTAGTTGACTTTGTTAACCGAGCTCGTGAACAAGGTCAATCGGTGAGGCAAGCAGCGGTCGATTCAGGATGTTATCGTTTTAGGGCGATAATCTTGACCTCATTGACCACCTTTGTCGGTCTAGTACCTATTATTCTTGAGCGCAGCTTACAGGCGCAGATAGTGATCCCCATGGCGACCTCACTCGCCTTCGGTATTCTATTCTCGACTGTGGTGACCTTAATCCTAGTGCCACTTCTGTATATCATACTTGATGATGCTAAGCGCGTTGGTAGCCGCTTCTACCATTGGTGGTGGCGTCCGAAAAAAACACAGGATACTCCATTGCATATCAACGAGAGCCACAGTATCTCCTTGGATGTCATACATGAGTCAGACTATAAGCGGGATTAGTTATCGTCTGTAATCTATGTAAATCCCATAAAAAGAGAGCTTAGGCTCTCTTTTGCTTTTGCAGTGCCCCATCCTAAAACGCGTAGTGCGATCTAAGTGGCAGTTATCCCTGTGGGCATTGGTTACACTCACCTTAAGTTATCGCTTAGACCCAAATAAAGTCGTTGTATGCCAAACTCACACACTGCTAGAGCCAAACCTGAACCGCTCATCGCCACTGAGACCTTAGCCAATGGCCATACTACCGCAGAAGTCTGTACCAATGAGACCTGCGCAACCGAAACCTTGGTCTACGACATTCGTAAAAGCCGTTATCTCAACATCACTGGCCGCTGTACTCTGCGTTGTATCTTTTGTCCGAAACACAATGGCAGCAAGCAAATCCATGAATATCAATTGGCACTAACCCACCAGCCCAAACCGGAGGAAATTATCCCGCTATTAGGCAATGTGGAAGACTTTGAGGAATATGTGTTTTGTGGCTATGGCGAGCCGACCATGAATCTTCCAACGCTGCTTGCCGTCGCCAAGGAAATTAAACGTCGTGGCGGTCGAGTTAGGGTCAATACCGATGGATTGGGCAATCTTGTGCATCGACGTAACATCCTGCCCGAACTGGCTGAGTGTGTTGATGGCTTATCTATCTCACTCAATGCCGATAATGAGGCGGCCTATAACCAACATTGCCGACCTAAACTTGCAGACTCTTACGCCGCAGTAAATGCCTTTATCGCCCTCGCACCCCACTATATTGAGCGAGTGCAAGTCTCAGCGATTGAAGGATTAGACGGAGTAGATATCGACCTTTGTCGTGAGCAAGTGCTCGCAACTGGCTGCGAGTTTAAACACAGAGTACTCGGCACACTCGGCTAGCAAGCTCCTTGACTCTCCACTAGATTGAATCTCTTGCTCGGGATAACGCCATCACAGAGCAACTTGCCACTGTCGTAACATTTCATTCGTGTTAACATAGCCAAATTAACAGATCATCAACTCAAAATCGGCCCATGCTGAAGAACAAACCAAGCCTACATACACTCGCACCATTACTTTCATTGACCCAAGGGCTGCATTGGTCTCACCAACGCCTGTTAGCTGTTGCGAGTCAGTTATCGATGCTTGTGATAGGCATGATCATTTTAACTAATTTAATCATCACCTTAGGTGAACGTAGGTTACAGGAAGAATGGGCAACTCAAAGATATAGCGAATTACAAACGATAGGCACGCTGATCACAGATAAGGTTGCCTTTCAGCAGTTTCGCACTCAGTTGTTCGCCAAGGATGAACTACTCAATCAATATCTTAAAAATCCAACTCCTGCAGCAGAGCAAAAATTACAGGCAAGTTGGCAAGAACTCGTTGAGCATATTCCCGAACTACTAGGGATTGCCCTCTTCGACCCTCAGGGAAATTATAAATTTGCAACACCGGCTAACTTTAGTCAGGATGCACTTCCGGCGACCCTTCTTGGTTCTAGCCGTAATTTAGGTGGAAAAGAAGTGTTCACCTCACCTTTAGAGTTTGTGCCACTCAATGGCATGCTCGAACCCTACATGTATCAAATGACTTGGTTAGAAAAACCCGATCAAAGCTCTTTAGGTTATCTCGTAACCTATAATTCAATGGTACAGATGTTAGAGGCGATAAAACCTGCTTTCTCAAGCAATAAATCCCCCATGTTAGTACTGGATACCCAAGGATTACTCTATGCAGGGGTAAGCGATCTTGCACCGTTAACCCATATTCCAGATACCTTAGGCGCGAGTTTACGCCAAAGTTATCCGGCACTATGGCGCGAAATGTCGATGAGCAACTTTGGCCAGTTTCACGGTGAAGACGCGACGTTTGTTTACCTTAAAGTTGAACTCACTAACCAACCCGAGCTGCGACGGGAATATTTTTTACTCTCTTATATCCGTAACGACGATATTGCCTCAAAGTTTTCGCAGTGGCAGAACATCGTTATCGTCGCTTCTTTAGTTCTGACGTTACTGGCCGCTTGGGTCATTCTACTTAGCCACATGTATCGGTTACAGTATCGCTCACGCCAATACAGCATTGATGTTGCAAACTCACTGTTTAACAGTGAAATAGGCTTTATATTAGCCAATGAACAGGCGCGCATTATCAGTGCCAACCCTAAAGCGGCCGAAGCGACTCGAGTTCCCCAAGATGAACTAACCGATCGAAGTCTGCAACGTGCCTTAAATCTCGATGATCTAACGCACACCCAAATCCTCGAACAAGTGCACCGATTGGGTGAATGGTCTGGTCACTTGTCGCTCGACAATGAAACGGGTTCAACACTAAGAGTCAACGTACGACAAGCCCCGCGATTAGGGCGAGGTTTACCCCATATGTTGATCACGCTTGAAGATATCAGCGCCATTATTAACAGTCAGAACCAAGCATTCTTAAGTGAGCTGCTGTGTGATACCACGGTGGCGACCGCACTGACGGATGCCAATGGTAAGTTGATAAAAATTAACCCCGTATTTGATCAGCTCATGCAACTCAACGGCGATCTGAATCATGATTTAGCGTCATTGCTGTCTAACGATTTAGGTAATCAATGGCAACGGATCACTGCCCAAATCAGCATGCAAGGCCAATGGCAAGGCCAGATCCTTTGCTCACCCAATCTACGTCACTCAAATTGTTTACAGGCCACCCTCAAGGGGCATGTCGCGACTGACGGTGAGATTGATTACATCATCTGTACCTTAGAACAAGCTGTCGATGGCCAACGTGGCGCAGAACCCCGCAGTTTTGTGCCACATCGCAGCACGATTTTGCAGCACCTGTCAGATTTAGAACGCTATTTTGCTTCACTTTCGCCCCAAAGCCGCAACCACTCGAGTCTACTCGTGATGGACATTAATCCAGAGGGATTACTGAGCCACATGAGCGATATCGATCAACTCGAAAATCGCCAGCAAGAAGTGGAAATTCAGCTATTACTTGAGATACCAACCCACTACCAAATACTCCATTGGCAACTGGGTAAGCTGTTGTTATTACTTCCAGATACCGATGCAACAGCGGCACATCACTTTGCCCTTAATACCATAGAAAAGCTTAACAGCAACGGTTTAGGTGAAGGGATCAGCATCGGCATAGCTAGCTATCAAGAAGGACAAAGTCTGGAGCAATACCTCAGCAATGCCGAGGTTGCACTCAAACGAGCAAAACAGAATAACGACCAGAATATCGGCCAGGCTTTTACTCGCCAGCCGTCTTAACGGGCGGATTAAAAGAATCTGGCAGTTGGCTTTGGGTGATTTCGATAATCGCAGAGCGGTTCATCGTGATTTTATAGCGGGCATATTCCGGCTCTTCACGGCCATCACGTAGCACTAAAATCAGATTAACCTGGTAACGACGCTCGACCGACTCATGGCTGATTTTGCCCTCAAGCTCCTTGTAAATCTTGGCTTTGCCCCGCTCTAAGTAGCGGGCAAACGGCACAAAACTAAAGTTGACTTGCTCTTGAATTGTTGAATAGCCCGCCTGAAACTCGCCTTGGTTTACCCGAGTCGCAATTTTGTAATGGAGGATCTCGGCATCGACTTTGTTCTGGCTATGCCGGTGTTTTAGAATTTCGTTAACCTTTTCGGGTAAATCCTGTGGCCGCATAAACTCCAACCACACCAATTGTTTAGCAATAACAGCCTGGCTAGTGGTATCCCTTAAGATACGGCTCCACCGCGGCCGACCACGCTGGATAAAGCGCCAAAGAGCATTACGCACATCGTCCTTAAAGATTTCCCTAAATCCGTATATCACCGCTAAGGTCAATACGAGGGCAATAGTAAAACCGCTAAAAACGCCCTGTGCTTCAATAATCAGCGCCGACACCACCAACATCACTAATGCCGTGGCAAGCCCCGTTGTGAACTTTTTAAGGCCGATCCCCAGCGGTTTTAACTCTTCTTTAAGTACGACCCCTTGCTGAATCAAACGCCGTAATAACAGCATCTTATTCGAAATTCGATTAGGATCTTGTTTTGTCTGTGCCGAGTTATAGTTATTGGCATCACGATAGGCTGATTCATTTCGACAAAGAGTCAGCACTCGCTCTTGAATGTCGGAAAAGTCGCTGGTACGGGTAGCGTGGGCTAATACTTTTAGCAGTTGCTGCTCACAAAACCAAGACAGATAGTTATCCGCATTTTCAAAATAGGATTTCCATTTAGCATCGCCTGGTTCATTACGGCGAAACTTTTTCAGCAATTGGGTTATCTGTTCACACAACTCATCGAGCGCGAGATAAAAATGCTCAACATCAGCAATCCGATTGAGTTCTTTGACATCGTTTTCAACCGCTACCGCAAATTGGTAGGCAAACAAGTTTAAGTACAGCCTAAACTCTTCCACAGTGCGGCGATTCATACTAGCAAAACGGCCTTGTACGAGCGGTAAATGCAAACCTTCGGAATAGTAAGAACGGCGGCCAACAATGGCGCTATGATAATATTCTTCTTCGTTTAAGGTGTGCGCACCTATGCCCATTTCCTTAGGTAAAAAGAAATAGAGGTCAAGCTGACGATTATCGCCCTTTTCCATCTGGTGGCTGAACTTAATCGACAGGGATTCTTCTTGTTTGACACGTATCTTAAACACAAAAACCTTAATGATTGGAGCCAAAGAGTCAGCATTAACACCATCGAAAATACAATCTAAACCGAAAGCACGGGAAATTCACTGATTAAATTCGGCTATTGACGATTCGACAACCACAAACCGTATTACTAGGCTGAAACAATACCACTGCGTAGTCTTGGTCTGGGTCACTATCAAGCACCTCAATGCTAAGGTTATGTCTGCCTGACTCACTAAAATGTAAGCTACTAATATAAGACAGATACTTCATATGCTCTGGCCAATGTTTTTTATCGACCTCCTCAGATTCTGTCTTGGTCTTAACCGACACGTTGTAGGCCATACGATTGAGTTCCATATTTTGCACTTCGCCCTGCATCAGAATGGTGCCTGCACTGGAGCCATCGAGGTTAAAATATCGATAATTAATCTGTGCATTGCCCGCTGAGATCAGCACATCGACTAAAAGATAGTATTTACCATCTTCAACCCGTTGAGCATGACGGTCAAAAAGTTCGGAGCTGCAATTGAGGATCACCGCCTTATTTGAGACTGATTGCAGATAAATCACCCCGCAAGCCACAATCAGCGCAGTGAGAATCGTGAGATTTATCGTCCACTTTAGCCACTTAGCCACAGATCCCAATCTCCTGTAGCCACTGTGCATCAATAAACTCTTTAGGCCGTCTAAAATCACTTATCTTTAAGTTTCGAATAACGGACTGCCCGAGCTTATGGCCGCGCAAAGTAATGTTAAGCACTTGTTTATCATGTGAAAGAGAAGAATAAACCTCGGACCAATCACTCTGTCCGCAGCGGCTTAGTCCCTGACCCAATCGATCGCCTAACTCAAACAATAAGGTATTGTTCGTTTTAGAATTAGCGTAAAGGTGCAAGCGAATATGTTGTCCTGATGCCAAAGGAAGTTCTGTCGATAACAAGGGTTCAGTCGGCACACTATGATCAATTCGGCTAAGATAAAAACCCGAAATCGCCAGCATAAAACCAAAAACCAGTAGCGCACTCCACCAAGGTAATGACTGTAATCGAGGATAATGAAAGCTTTTTAACCGCTGCCCTTGGGTATTGTGTAGCAAATAACCTTGGCCTTTGACGGTTTCAATCAGCCCTTCATACTGCGGACCAAGAAAAGAGCGGATCATAAATACTGCGCGAGCGAGTGAAGTATCTGTTAGCGGTGGGTGCTCACCATCACCAGTCTTAAGCTCATGCTTTGAGACCAGTTTACCTTGATGTTCAACCAATAAGGTCAACACCTGTAACTCAGCACGAGGAAGGTGCCAAGATTCATTCTGAGCTTGTTCGACGAGCAAACCACGCTCTTTGTCAAACCAACAGCTCCCCACTTGCATAAAGAAAATCCCAAGCCTATAAAATCATGGAATTAAGTCTATGCAAGGCTTCTAATGATTACTGTGATCCTGTTAACCCAAGGCGGCAAATAATTACATTTCGTGAGATAAGCCGCAGGTTGGGTGTATAAAATAAAAATCTGCTTTAGTTCACAGATGTAAATGGTATTTGCAGACAATAACTTGGGCTGATAAATGCTTACAAATTTACATAAATATCACAAATAATGTGTGTCACCACAAATTACAATCTAAAAAAGCGAATTATTACCCAAAATTCAACCTTATAAAGCAATTAAAAATTCAACGACACCTTCTTCACTAATAAGGGAAATATCCTCTCTGGCAAATCACATTATTTATCTTTTGGTTCCCTAGAATGGCTTTCATCAACCCAGTTTTCTGATTGATAAATAAAAGCAATTACTAAAGAGGAATTTATGATGAGCATTAATCGACGCCAAGCATTAACTCGTATTATCGGTATCAGCACAGCAGCAGCGGGCGCAACATTAATGGGTACGTCAGCCTTTGCGGCGACCAATGCCGACGGTCAATATCAATTAGCGCTCGGCGAAAAACTCAAATACGCACCACTAGACCCCATGGCAACCGCCAAACTCGCCTACGAGACAGGTGGTGGCTGTATGCACCAAGTATTTCACTCTGTCGTCACTATGCTAGCGCAATCTAATAGTGCCGATGCTGATAAGTTTAAAACTATCCCAACCGCGCTTGCCGGTTATGGTTTTGCAGGGGTCACAGGCCAAGGCACCTTATGTGGAAACCTCAACGCTATCGGTATGTTAGTCAATATCTTAGATGATATTAATGGTCAGAACAGCGCAGTGATTGCTAACACATTCCGTTATTATGAAAATACAACGTTACCTTTATCTTCCCCTGAATTTATTGCAGGCATAGGCTCAACCGCAGAAAAAACGGCTCTGGTTGGTAGTTCATCAAAAGCCATGAGCGTATTGTGCCACTCTTCTATTAGTAACTGGTCTAGGGCATCAGGCCTACCCTTTGCTAAAAAAGGTGAACGCTGTTATCGCCTATCAGCTTCCATGGCGTATTACCTGGTCGAACTGCTAAACCGTGCCCATCAAGGAGAGAATATCGGAGCCTTACCAGGTAGCAAACCCTCACTTGAGGCTCAGGATTGCCAAGTTTGTCATGGCAGCACAGGAACATTAGGCTCGGCAGCAAGCGTTAAAACGGATATGGAATGTACCACTTGCCACACTGGACATTTTAATTAAGGAGGCAGTGATGAAATACCCATTACTTGCGTTAACCCTAGCTTCGTTTGCCCTTGCTGGCTGTGGTAGTGACGATAACAAGTCAGAGGAAATTACACCTCCGCCACCACCTCCGCCCGTTGAAAAAACCGTGAGTATTGACGAGGCGACGCAAATTAATCTGGCTGTAAAGCAATTTGATCCCAATACCGGCACGTTGTTATTTACATTGGCTGATGCGTCACAAGCGGCAATCACTGCGGCTAAAAACTACGATATTTACTATTTTGGCTTTCCTGACAAGAATAAAGCGTCGTCAAATGCTAAAGCATGGAAACGTTGGCATGTCACTCAAAGCTATCGTTGCCAAAGCAAAGGTGAATGCAGCGGTAAATTAACCGAGGTAAAAAATGGTCAGTATCAGTTTGAAATAGTAGGACTTGATTGGCAGCAACAGAACCCAAGTGGCGCTGTGGCGCAAATTAAAGTCGCGATTCAAATTTATGGTACCAAAGCCAATAATGAACTGACCTTAGTTCCAGTCGTTCCGTTGTAATCCTTTTCATCGACTCCTAATCAAATAGGCATCCACCTCTAGGTTTGGGTGCCTATTTTGTTATTAGCGACTACTACACGCCCATAAATTACCACTGGGCATAAATTTAATCAGGGTATAGTCATCAATACGATTAATATCCACAATCTGCATATTAAAGCTCATGGTTCCCAGCGCGATTAAAGCAGCCCTTGAGCGTTGCACATCTTCTCGAATCGGCTCAGGGAGCTCTGTTTGCAGCAGATCCATTTTGATATTCGCTTGAGCTAAATCAAATTGATAGGTCATAGTGCCAATGTCAAAATGTTTAACCTCACCAGAATAGTTGATGGACGCAAGCTCCTTATTATCAATGCCATAACTATAATCTAAAGCCGCCTTTTGCCCCTGCACTTGGACCGAAAGCGATAAAGAATGGCGCAATAATGACGAAGATGCATCGGAAAACGGTGGCTGGAATAACTGAGCATGACAATCTAAGTTTAAACTTTTATGGCTAACACTCTGCCCATATCCATATAGCAGCCCCCCCAATCCGAGCATAATGATTAACAGGAGTTGCCATGGTTTTAAACGGCTTAACGCAAAAATGCTGGATGCCATCTTAGCTACATATCCCCGCAAGTGTTAACCAATCAGGTTGTGATGTATCACTCATAAAATTGTCAGACATTAATTTTATCGTCTGAAACTTAAGCCCATTCTCACGGTTATCCCGTAAAATAAAGCTGATTAACTTGCGATCAATAGAAATATTCGCCGCCACAGATTGCCAAGGAAACACGGCACACGCTTCAATTTGCCCCATCATTTGTTCGACGAGGGACTTCATCTCCGTACAATAGTATTGCCCAGTGTAGAACTTAACCTCTGACGCCAAACCATTTGGCTTCTGGATCTGCTGGCTATAATTTGGTGCAATTTGCGTTGGATGGCTAATATGCGCCCCAATCCCACATAGGGCTATCAGGGTCACAAGTATGATCAGTGCGAACTGTAGCGGATTGATTTGATATGTTGGGGAGTCAAGCAGCTTATGATTAATCGACACTGATGAAGAATATAAAATAAACCCCTCACCCCGTACCGTATCGAGTAAAGAATATGGCTTTTTTCCTAATATTGAACGCAACCGCTTGATAACATCATCGAGAGTATCATCACACCGACGGGCACCCTTAACATAGGATGACAATAACTGCGTTAATTCAAAGCGGGAAACCACCTTACCTCGATGCTTAGCCAATACACTCAGTACTTGATATTCATCGCTACTCAGTATCCAGCGACAGCCAGAGGCATCGACTAACAAATGTTCTTGGGCATCAAACCAACAATCACCAATTTGCATCTCGGCTCCTAGCATTACTTAACTTGAAGCCGAGTATACAATTTGAACTTTAATAACGCAGTAATCCGAGGACATCTACTCCAATCAGATGAATAATCTGTGAATTACATCAATAAAAAATTTAATGCTAAAAACAAACAAAGACACATTATGTTTCATTTGTTTTTAGAACATTGCAGCATTGAGCCACATATGTACTAAAATACTCGCCACATATCCCAACGCAATGACAGGAGTCCAACGTAAGTGTGATCCGAAGGTGTAAATCCCCCTTGCCTGACCCATTAATGCTACCCCTGCCGCACTGCCGATGGACAATAAACTGCCACCCACCCCTGCGGTTAACGTCACCAGTAACCACTGACCTAAGGCCATATCTGGATTCATAGTCAACACCGCAAACATCACAGGAATATTATCCACGACTGAAGACAACAAACCGATGGCTACGTTGGCAAAGGTCGCATCCCAATGCGAATACAAGGCCTCAGAAACGAGACTTAAATACCCCATAAAACCAAGACCACCTACGCATAACACTACCCCGTAGAAAAACAGCAATGTATCCCACTCAGCACGGGAGATCCGATTAAACACATCGAACGGCACGACACTACCTAACTGTTGAAGACGCTGTTTATCCTGACGTAACTCCGCCTTTGCCCGTTCACGAGCAACGGAGCGATCAAAGGTTTTACGCAGGTAATAACCAAAGAATTGCAAGAAGCCAAGACCTGTCATCATCCCCAGCACCGGTGGCATACCAAGGAAAGAGTGAGCACATACTGCAGTAGCAATCGTCAGCAGGAAGAGCGCCACAATACGTTTAGCGCCAGGTTTAGTGTAAACCTGCTCTTTTTCAGGCTCAGGGATATAATGCGGAATAAATATACTCATAATTGCCGCTGGCACGACAAAGTTGACTAATGCAGGAATAAATAGATGGAAAAAATCGGCAAAGTGCACTAACCCTTTTTGCCATACCATCAGGGTCGTGATATCACCAAAGGGACTAAATGCACCGCCCGCATTGGCCGCCACCACGATATTGATACAAGCGAGGGTAATAAATTTTCGCTGTCCAGCCCCAACTTTCATGACCACAGCGCACATTAATAATGCGGTGGTTAAATTATCAGCCACGGGCGAAATAAAGAAAGCCATAAAGCCTGTCAACCAGAAAACGGTTCGTAAGCTAAAACCACGTCCCACTAACCAACCGCGAATGGCATCGAATAAATTACGTTCTTCCATGGCGTTGATATAGGTCATCGCCACCAATAGGAAGAGTAATAACTCGGCATATTCCAATAAATTATGCTTAAAGGCTGCTTCAGAGACCTCTGACATGCCATTTTGCACATACACAAAACCTATCATGCCCCAAATAATGCCAGCTGCGACCAATACGGGTTTGGATTTACGCAGGTGCAGCGCCTCTTCGGCCATCACCAAAATATAGGCAAGCACGAAGACGCATACGGCAATATACCCCACTGATGCAGCGGTTAAATCGAGCCGTTCTGTTCCTTCGGTCATTGCCCAAACTGCTGGTGAGAATCCGCTCAATATTGCAACACAGAATAGGCTAAATAATGCCATTCCACTGTTTCTAAACCACCGCTGTAATTTCATCTAAATTCATCTCTGCAAGGGAAATCAGTTCGCAAATTACCATAGCTCGGGTTCTGTAAATTTTGATAAAACGCAACTTTCTATGTATTTCCCGATAACCAAAGGCACTTACAACATTAATTTTTGTATAACTACAGGCGAAACTAATAAAGATTTAACTAACTTTGTTTCAAGTTAGTCTAAAAACAGCCAATAAAAAAGCACCTCTCGGTGCTTTTATGTTGATATCAATCACATTGATTAGAACGAATAGAGCAAGGTCATATTGGTTTCGGTATCGGTGCTCTTTTTATTGTCCAGCGGCTCGCTGTTATAACGCACGATAATGGCAAACTTCATTGCCAAGGCGCCAATAATATTCGCAGTGAGTGAGGTTTCCGAACGCGCATCTAATTTATCACCATAGTCGGCGACAAAACGCTGTTGGAATTTTGAGGTTTCTGTGATTTCAGTTTCGAAGTTAATCACACCGTGGGCAACCACACTGTCATTGGAATCTGTGCCCTCTAACAGAGCTTGCTCTGAATCGAGGCGTTGATAGATATAACCGGGACCGATTTCAACATCTAAGAAAGTCTTGCTGGTGTCATAGAGCCTATGACCATAACCCGTCGCGCCAGATACTGTGTAGTCATAACCGGTAAAAGGGTCAACTTCGTAGTTAGCGTTAGCAAATAGATAGCTGCGGTCAGTCATCTTATAGTTGCCTTGTGCCCCCGCTAAGTAGCGCTTAGCCGTGACCTCGCCAGTATCCTCTTTATATAAACCTTCTAAAAGATATTGGTTTTCCCAATCACCTAATTCGTGTTTGAAGTTTAAGCGACCTTTGTAAGATGAGGTATCTGTGTTGCCTGTGGTTAAGGTTGCACCTAGCTCGGCTTCGCCTGCGAATGTTTTATCGCCTTTAACAAAATCGGCTCCCGCATTCGCCATAAATGGCGCCGTCATCAATAGTGCAGCGGTCAGTACTTTCTTCATGTTTATCCGTTCCTGTTCCGTTTAATCCCCTAAAAATCTGCGCAATACTAACATTTACGATTGAAAAATAAAAATTCATCGATTTTTTGCATAAAAAAGCCCGCGAATCAGCGGGCTTTGAAAAGTGATTTAAAGCTTACAGATTGATCTTAGGATCTAAGGCACCTGATTGATACGCTTTGTACATTGCTTGTAAAGACAAAGGCTTAATCTTAGAAGCTTGACCCGCACAACCAAAGGCTTCGTAGCGAACGGTACAGATGTCTGCCATCGCTTCCATAGAGGCTTTCAGGAACTTACGTGGGTCGAACTCGCTTGGGTGTTCGGCCAAGTATTTACGTACGGCACCAGTAGACGCTAAGCGCAGGTCGGTGTCGATGTTCACTTTACGCACGCCGTGTTTGATACCTTCAACGATTTCTTCTAATGGCACACCGTAAGTCTCAGGAATTTGACCACCGTATTGGTTGATGATCTTAAGCCATTCTTGCGGCACTGAAGATGAACCGTGCATCACTAAGTGAGTGTTAGGAATGCGGGCATGGATTTCTTTGATGCGATCAATTCGCAGCACATCACCCGTAGGTTTACGGCTGAACTTGTAAGCACCGTGGCTAGTACCAATCGCAATCGCTAGCGCGTCAACATGGGTATCGGCAACGAAGCGTGCCGCTTCTTCTGGGCTGGTTAGCAGTTGGTCGTGGCTTAATACGCCTTCAGCGCCCACACCGTCTTCTTCACCAGCAGTACCGGTTTCTAAGCTGCCTAAACAACCGATTTCGCCCTCAA
Source organism: Shewanella sp. DNRA4 (assembly GCF_012843185.1). Taxonomy (NCBI): domain Bacteria; kingdom Pseudomonadati; phylum Pseudomonadota; class Gammaproteobacteria; order Alteromonadales; family Shewanellaceae; genus Shewanella; species Shewanella sp. DNRA4. The sequence goes on along the minus strand of NZ_JABAIP010000005.1, from coordinate 40,605 downwards.
CAGACACACCACAAGCGTGGGCGAAAGCAACAGTTCTGCGAGTCACATCAACGTTGTACTCGTAAGACGCTGGGGTTTTACCGTCGGCCATTAATGATCCGTCCATCATTACTGATGACATACCTAATTGGATAGAACGCTGACAAATATCAGGGTCAGTACCATGGTCTTGGTGGATACAGACTGGGATATCGGGATACTGCTCAAGTGCAGCCGTCATCAGATATTTTAAGAATTGTGGACGCGCATATTTACGCGCACCCGCAGAGGCTTGCACGATAACAGGGCTGTCGGTAGCTTCTGCGGCCTGCATGATGGCGCGCATTTGCTCAAGGTTGTTTACGTTGAACGCTGGCACACCGTATCCATGCTCTGCCGCGTGATCGAGTAGTTGTCGTAGGGAAATTAACGCCATTTTTTTAACTCCAATAATAGGGTGACTTCACATTAACGCTGGGTCACCGAGGTCGCTATCGTTTGGATGGATTTTTATGCTCAATCGCTCTAGTGATGTGTAAATCCCTTTAGAGAAGGAGCGGTTTTTTATAATTTTTTTATCATTTTTTGTGCCATCGCGGCGCAGTGCCGCGACAGCGCAATACCTAACTCAATGTTAGGCGCCGCGTTTTTTCAGCATAGCTACAGCGGGTAACTCTTTACCTTCGAGGAACTCGAGGAAAGCACCGCCGCCAGTAGAGATATAAGAAACTTTATCCGCGATACCGTATTTATCAACCGCCGCTAAGGTGTCACCACCGCCAGCGATAGAGAAAGCTTTAGAATCAGCGATAGCTTGTGCGATACGCTTAGTGCCTTCACCAAATTGGTCAAATTCGAACACACCCACTGGGCCGTTCCATACGATAGTGCCAGCAGACTCGATGATTTTCGCTAACGCTTCGGCGCTGTCGGGGCCAATGTCGAAAATCATGTCGCTATCGCCAACATCACTCACTGCTTTTAAGGTCGCAGCAGCCGTTGGGCTAAACTCACCCGACACAACCACATCGGTAGGTACGGGAATGTCGCCACCGCGGCTTTGGGCGTTCGCCACTAAGCGCTTAGCTTCATCAATTAAATCCGCTTCGTATAATGATTTACCCACGTTGTGGCCAGCCGCAGCGATAAAGGTGTTAGCGATACCACCGCCAACCACTAATTGATCCACAATGCCGGATAAACTTTCTAATACGGTTAGCTTAGTTGACACTTTAGAACCACCAACGATGGCCACTAATGGGCGCGCTGGGTTGTCTAAGGCTTTGCCTAACGCTTCTAATTCTTGTGCTAATAATGGGCCAGCACAGGCGATGGGGGCGTATAAACCAACGCCATTGGTTGAGGCTTCAGCGCGGTGAGCCGTGCCAAAAGCATCCATCACATACACATCACATAACGCTGCCATCTTCTTAGATAACGCTTCGTCGTTTTTCTTTTCGCCTTTATTGAAGCGAACGTTTTCAAACACCACCACTTCACCTACAGCCACTTCAACGCCGTCTAAATAGTCGGTCGCTAAGCGCACAGGGCAAGACAGGGCTTTGGCCAAGTAATCGACCACAGGTTGCATGGAGAATTCACTGCTGTACTCACCTTCGGTTGGACGACCTAAGTGAGACATCACCATTACCGCCGCACCTTTAGCAAGGGCTAACTCGATAGTGGGGAGTGAGGCACGCAGACGTGCATCACTGGTGACGACGCCGTTGCTGACAGGCACATTGAGATCTTCACGAATAAGCACTCGCTTACCTTGGAGATCTAAATCTGACATATTGATAATTGCCATGGTAACGCTTCCTTTTATAATCAAAAAACAAACTGGTTTTTCATCAATCGGTTAGTGTAGATGGCGATTCGGCACTCGACATCCCGTCGAATTGGCCACTACGCTTTAACCCATTGATATCAATTCTTATCTTCAGCTTTGTTTAGCTGCAATCATCGCCAAACTGGTATCTAACATGCGATTGGCAAAGCCCCACTCGTTATCGCACCACAGCAACAGTTTAACCAACTGCCCTGCGCTCACCCGAGTCTGGGTGCCATCAACAATACTGGAGCGCGGATCATGGTTAAAATCACAGGATACCAGCGGCTCGTCAGTATAGCCTAAGATGCCGTTAAATCGTCCATTGGCGGCCAATTCTAACACTTGATTGACGGTCGCAATATCCACTGTTTTATCTAATGTTACCGAAAGATCGATAGCGGTAACGTTAATCGTCGGCACTCGCACCGAAATCGCCTCAAATTTGTCCTTCATGTGCGGCAAAATCCGCTCAATACCACGGGCAAGTTTAGTATCAACAGGGATAATCGACTGCCCAGCCGCTCGGGTGCGGCGTAAGTCATCATGATAGGCATCAATCACTTGCTGATCGTTCATCGCTGAATGGATGGTGGTAATCGCGCCACTTTTCACCCCAAAGTGCTTATCGAGTACATCAATCACAGGCACGATACAGTTGGTGGTACAAGAAGCATTAGAGACCACGGTATGCTCGGCGCGCAATAGATCGTGGTTCACACCGTAAACGATAGTGCCGTCGACATCGGCCGATGAAGGATGACTAATTAAGACTTGTTTGGCACCCGCGTGGATATGGGCCTCGCAGCTTTGTCGATCTAAAATGGCACCTGTCGCTTCATAGACGATATCGATGTCCATCTCGCGCCAAGGTAGCTTGGCTGGATCAGGTTCATGGAGAATTTTGATGGCGTCATCGCCGATCAGCATCTGATCATCGACTAATTTGACTCTGGGCTGAAATCGACCGTGGGTAGTATCGTACTGGGTCAAATGGACAATGGCTTCAGGCTTAGCCAACTCATTGATTGCGACAATTTGGATTTGCTGGCGTTTTCCGGACTCATATAAAGCACGAAGGATTGAGCGGCCAATACGACCATAACCATTGATTGCGACTCGGATCATTGAGGTCTTTATTTCCTCTTAACAATACTGCATATACAAAAACGGCCTGCAAACGATTGCAGGCCGCATTATACAGATTAACCTTTCAAAAGTTTAACCTTTTGTCGGTAATCCCATCACCTAAACAATTAGCCTAGTGATTTTGCAGCGTTCAGCACATTTTCAACGGTGAAACCGAAGTGCTTCAGCAGCACGTTGCCTGGCGCAGACTCACCAAAAGTAGTCATGCCCACAACTGTGCCTTCGAAACCAACATACTTGTACCAGAAGTCAGTATGGGCCGCTTCGATAGCAATACGTTTAGTTACGGCTTTTGGCAGTACAGATTCTTTGTAAGCAGCATCTTGCTTATCAAACTCAGTGTTTGATGGCATAGATACCACGCGAACTTGTTTGCCTTGTTCAGTCAGGGCCGCAGCAGCTTCTACCGCCAATTGAACTTCACTACCAGTCGCAATCAGGATGTACTCAGGCGTACCTGCACAGTCTTGCAGTACGTAAGCGCCTTTTGCCACATTGGCTAATTGCTCAGCAGTACGTGCTTGAGCCTTCAGGTTTTGACGGCTGAAGATCAGTGATGTTGGAGCATGGCGACGTTCGATAGCCGCTTTCCACGCTACTGCGGTTTCAGCCGCGTCACATGGGCGCCATACCGCCATGTTTGGCGTCATACGCAGGTTAGCTAATTGCTCAACGGGTTGGTGAGTTGGGCCGTCTTCACCTTGACCGATAGAGTCATGGGTGTAAACGAAGATGTTTTGAATTCCCATCAGTGCAGACATACGTACAGCGTTGCGTGCGTATTCCATGAACATCATGAAAGTCGCGCCGTAGTTGATAAAACCACCGTGCAGAGACACACCGTTCATGATGCCGCTCATACCGAATTCACGCACACCGTAGTACACGTAGTTACCGGCTGGATCGTCTTGAATCCCTTTAGAACCGGCCCACAAGGTGAGGTTAGAACCCGCTAAGTCTGCTGAGCCGCCTAACAGTTCAGGCAGCATAGCGCCAAAGGCTGCAATCGCGTTTTGTGATGCTTTACGGCTCGCAATACCTTCGCCTTTGGATTGGCATTCTTGGATAAAGGCTTGTGCTTTGGCTTCGAAATCGGCTGGTAATTCACCTTTCAGTACACGGCGCTCGTATTCAGCTGCTAATTCTGGGTAAGCAGCAGCGTAAGCGGCAAACTTATCGTTCCATGCCGCTTCACGGGCTGCTCCCACTTCTTTAGCATCCCAACCAGCGTATACATCGGCAGGGATTTCGAATGGCGCATGTGGCCAGCCTAAGAATTCACGGGCCGCGGCGATTTCCGCATCACCTAATGGCGCGCCGTGGCAATCGTGGCTGCCAGATTTGTTTGGCGAACCAAAACCGATAATGGTTTTGCAGCAGATCATGGTTGGTTTATCGGTGACCGCTTTAGCCGCTTCGATAGCAGCGCGAATCGCATCGCTATCGTGACCATCAACGTTAGCAATCACATGCCAGCCGTATGATTCGAAACGTTTTGGCGTGTCATCGGTAAACCAGCCTTCAACATGGCCGTCGATAGAGATGCCGTTGTCATCCCAAAATGCGATCAGTTTGCCTAGGCCTAAGGTACCTGCCAGAGAACACGCTTCGTGGGAAATACCTTCCATCAAGCAGCCATCGCCGAGGAAGCAGTATGTGTAGTGGTCAACAATCTCGTGACCTTCACGGTTAAACTGTGCCGCTAAGGTTTTTTCTGCAATCGCCATACCCACAGCGTTGCTGATCCCCGCACCTAATGGACCCGTGGTGGTTTCAACACCTGGGGTGTAACCATATTCTGGGTGACCTGGGGTTTTAGAATGTAACTGACGGAATTGCTTCAGTTCATCCATTGGCAGGTCGTAGCCAGTGAGGTGTAATAAAGAGTAGATCAGCATAGAGCCGTGACCGTTAGAGAGGATAAAGCGGTCTCTATCTACCCATTTCGGATTGTTCGGGTTGTGCTTAAGGAAATCATTCCACAGCACTTCAGCAATATCTGCCATGCCCATTGGGGCGCCTGGGTGGCCTGAGTTTGCTTTTTGAACTGCATCCATACTTAACGCACGGATTGCGTTGGCGAGTACTTTACGGGAAGACATGCTCTCTCCTGCTTAATTTGTGGGGTCTAGCGGGCAATTTGGACGCATATTTTCCCCTACATAGCGAAGCGACGCAAACGAAAATTCATCACAATCTCGCCTTACCATCGCCAATAGAACTTTTTGCGATAAAAAATGGCTTAAGGATGAACTATTCAAGCCAATGATTCGTAGTTTAAGTCGCTATGACAATACTCTGTACAATTTCCCCCAAAGCTCGTCTCGGTGGAAAAGAGGAAATGCCGCCGCGTATCCTTAACGGAATTAGATGGATTTTAAACACTTTTAATTAATTATTTTCAATCAGTTAAATGACTAACATGCTTTTTAGTTCAAATTTTAAAGCTGAGATTTACCTCACTAAGTACAGAAATATTTAGCTTTGGGGGTGTCATGGCGATGAAATTCCACTAAAATAGCCGTCTAGATGTAGATGCTTCTACACGTTTGATTGCTAACAACGAGATTTTCCTACTATGGCAAAGCACTTGTTTACTTCTGAGTCGGTCTCAGAAGGTCATCCCGATAAAATTGCAGATCAGATTTCTGATGCTGTGCTAGACGCGATTCTGGCCCAAGATCCTAAAGCACGTGTCGCGTGCGAAACGTATGTCAAAACTGGCATGGTATTAGTAGGTGGCGAAGTGACCACCTCTGCCTGGGTTGATATTGAAGAGCTGACCCGTAAAACGGTTCGTGAAATTGGTTATATCCATTCTGATATGGGCTTCGATGCCGATTCTTGCGCCGTATTAAACGCGATTGGTAAACAGTCTCCAGACATCAACCAAGGTGTCGACCGCGCTGATCCAAAAGAGCAAGGTGCCGGCGACCAAGGGTTAATGTTTGGTTATGCCAGCAACGAAACTGACATTCTGATGCCAGCGCCTATTACTTATGCCCACGCATTAGTGAAGCGTCAATCTGAAGTGCGTAAAAACGGCACTCTGCCATGGTTACGCCCAGATGCGAAAAGCCAAGTTACCTTCGCTTACGAAGACAACAAGATTGTTGGTATCGATGCGATCGTACTGTCTACCCAACACAGCCCTGATATCGCCCAAGCGGATTTGATTGAAGGCGTGATGGAAACCATCATCAAACCAGTTCTGCCAGCACAATGGCTGAGCAAGGACACTAAATACTTCATTAACCCAACTGGCCGTTTCGTTATCGGTGGTCCAATGGGTGACTGTGGTTTAACCGGTCGTAAGATCATCGTGGATACCTACGGTGGTATGGCGCGTCACGGTGGTGGTGCATTCTCTGGTAAAGACCCATCAAAAGTTGACCGTAGTGCTGCTTACGCTGCCCGTTACGTTGCGAAAAACATCGTAGCAGCGGGTCTGGCAGACCGTTGTGAGATCCAAGTGTCTTACGCTATCGGTGTAGCTGAACCGACTTCTATCAGTGTTGAGACTTTCGGTACGGGTAAAGTATCTGAAGAAGTCTTAATCAAGTTAGTCCGTCAACACTTCGACCTGCGCCCATACGGCCTGACTGAAATGTTGAACTTAGCTCGTCCAATTTACCAAGCGACTGCCGCTTATGGTCACTTTGGCCGCAGCGAGTTCCCATGGGAAGCGACGGATAAAGCTGACGCACTGCGCGCCGATGCAGGTCTGTAATCTACATTAAGCTCATGCTTTTACAAGAAAAAACCGCCTAATGGCGGTTTTTTTATGCTTAGGATGTATTGCCTAACCCCATTACTCTCAACAAAATGGCTTTCACTGTAGGCAAAAGACAGAGACTCAATGAAGCCGTTAATCGCACAACTCCAATTCTGCTCTTAGGCGACCAAGGTAGGCCATCACGAGCCCATGGCCAACACCTTAGGCAGCCTAGACATAGCCACTTGCCTTGAAAGGGAGCCCGGCCGTTTTTTCGAACCGCCCTACACTGAACCCTATGAAAGCTTATGTGTTAGCGACCATCAACAAGCCAACAGATTAAAGCCCCAAGTATCTAGTGAAATCGTCGCTCAAATAGCGAAAACCGCCTATCTGGAAACGTGGAAAATAATGACCGTTGCCGAGATTTGCGCACTAGTCGCAGATGATGCCGATACCTTAGCCACCTTATTGTTAGCCGAAGTCACGCTCTGTGACTTCACAAAAGAACGTTTTGCCTGGTACTTGCAGGGACGGCTTCCTTTTGGCTATCAAGGAAATTTCCCGACGGGGGAATGGTTAATTCTGTGATCCGGATTAACAGTGATCAAAATGGGCGTTTTGCATACACAGCAGATTTATCTGCGCGGCGGATAACAGTGCACACTCTTGTTCGCCAATTATCCTTGCACCTTGAACGACCTCAGGCGTTAAACATACTATAGCCGCACTGTAAGCATTGGTGCGGCCGCAATCGAGCCAACAATCTTCAATCTGTAACCAATAATGGGGGCGACTATCGTCGCAATCGACTTCAAATCCTCGGGCCTCACATTGCTGCAAGGCACACTCGGATAATAATACGCGCAGGTTGTCCCACGCCGATAAACTTGTCTGGGCATAGTTAGTCAACAAGATATTGACCAAGGATTTACTCACCATTTATCTCCAACCAAAAGGCTTTAGCATCGGGTCCTGGCATTGCCTTGGCATATAACCAACCTTGCACATAAGCAACACCAGCTTCTTTTACAAACTCGGCTTCAACACGGGTTTCAACACCCTCAGCTGTTAAGCTAAAACCTAAACTACTACAAAGTTTGCAAATTTGCAGATATAAAGTACGACCTTTAGGCTCACTGGCATTGGCGAGAATACTGCGATCTAGCTTAATACCATCAACATTGATTCGACTCAGTAGACTTAAACTCGAAAACCCAGTACCAAAATCATCCAACCAAAAACGGAAACCACACAGCTTAAGCTGTTTGATACTGCTATCAATGCGGCTTAGATCCAACATGAATGCCGATTCTAACATCTCAATTTCGACCTGATGAGCAACACTACCTAATCTATCATTCATAATCGCTAATAATTGACTATCGGTGATGTTATTTGGGTCAATATTTATACTGACCTTAGGAAAAAAGCCCTCTAATGCCCAACGAGCAAGATCTTCTGCAACGGTATTAATTACAAAACGATCAATAATGTGGGAATAGCCCGCACGTTGAAACGCATCAATAAAATAAGGGCCTTTTAAGGCCCCATACTCATCCCGAAGACGAATTAGCGCCTCAAATCCAACCACTTTACCATCAATTAAAGCAATCTTAGGTTGATAGTGAAGCTGCAATTCACCGGCTAACACCTCTTTGATGGTTTTCTCTAAATTAATTTCAGCCTTTAAAGACTCTGATTGTTTTTTTAGATAATGTGTTTCATTCATCAGCTCAATATCTGCTTGAAATTGAATCCTTTTCATAAGTTCTCGATCGAACTCATAGTGTTCACTCATTAAAGAAAATCGCTGTACAAATGGTAGATAAATCAACACACCGATAGCTATCAAAAAACATTGAAATAACACAGCACTAAAATGCCCACTCGCCATATAAGCATTAATAAATGGAGGTGTTATCCAAGGAAAGCTATGAGCATCAAATTCTAGAATACCTATACTGATGGCGCTATAGGCCAATATAAAATTCACTATGGGCGAGAGTATAAATGGCAATAATAATCTAGGGTTAAAAATAATAGGTAAACCATAAATCAATATTTCATTGATATTGAAAAATGCAAAGGGCGTTGCAATCTTAGCAATATGGCGTGTTGCACTGTCTTTAGAACTAATGAAAATAGCAATAATGAGCGATAATGTCGCCCCGCTGCCACCGTAAAGAATAAACAAATCCATAAATTGACTCGCGGTTAGATTAGGTACAACCTCAGTCAAGCCATTATCGACACCAATTAATAGTAGGTATGCATTATCACCGTGCACACCGAAGCTCCAGAGCACATGGGTTAATAAAATACGGATAAACAATTGGATCCCAATACTAGCGGTTTGCAAAGTATCAATTAGTGGCGAAAAAAACCAACTAAGTAAGGCAGATGCTTCGGTAACAAGCATCAATATAACCATAAAACAAATAACTACTGGCAAAAAAATATTCAGATGCTGTTTTAAGTATCGACTCAATGCTTTTCCTTTTACTAAGTCTAGCCATCGCCAAGTAACCAATATGCGCAATAGATATGCCGTTAAAATCGGTAATAAAACCACCCGAGGATCACCTAAAACCACATCAACATAATCAATGCTAAGTACTTCCTCTGTGGTTGGCACATGCAAAGCTAATAAAATGCTAAAGGAGATTGAGCACACAACAATCGCTGAAAGCTGAAGATATTTGGCAAAATGAAAGGAAAGAGAAATAAGCGCAAGCAACGGAAATATCTTTGTAAGCTGCACTGAAAAAAATGTTAAGCCATAAAAAAATGCCGTTGTTTGCCATTCCGGGATCCAACTACTTAATAATGCTATAACCAGTGATAGTAGTGAGTTTACAAGAATAAACGGCAGTAACGCGATAAAGGACTCACGTACAGAGATAAGAAAACTTCTGTCCAGAAAATTTCGAAGTTCAAAAATGATATCAAGGTTATTATTGACAACTATTTAATAAAACATAGTCGATCAATCTTTTAGGACACAATCAACCTAAAAAAATACTGATTTTTGAAAGCTGAACAACGTAACATATGGCGGGAAAACGAGTTAACGATGAGCGAGTGCATATGAGCGAATATCAACACTCATAATATAATAATCCCTATCAGAAAAAGTAAAAAAATCTGCAACTTGCATTTTAGCTTTACGAGTATGCGCCGCCAAAGAACGCTCATTTTCATCAGCTATAAACGTCACCAGATAAGTAAAACTAGGCGCAACTTCTCGGTAAATGCGAGTAACAAGCGCCTCAAAAACGCCTTGGCCACGATATGCTTTATCAACCCAGATGGGACCGTATTGACAGCTGTTTTGCACCGTTAATTGAGGACCATCGCCATTGATTCGATTCAATCTTTTCAACAAATTGCGATAAATTGGCCAGGTCTCAAAAAACGACCAACGTCCCGCAATCACATAACCAATAATGCGTCCGTTAATTTCAGCGACCACAATCCAATGCTTATCAATTAGCAGAGTTAATTCATTACGATTAAATGCTTGCCCTTCCAAATTGACACCATTAGACATTAACTCATCATTGAGATGCTGGCGCTCTAACGCGGCCAATATATCAACATCTTGTTTAGTTGCTAATCGCGTTTGCATCAGAGGTATGTCCAAGTTGAGCTGATCGCTAGATTTTAAGCGCGTCAGTATACTTAAATAAATGCTAAAGACTTTATTTTTTAGGAAAAAATTTGCTAATAACGCTATTGTTTCCCACACTTATTGAATTGTAGGTCATTCACTCGCCATTTTATGCTGCCAGAGACTATCAATCCCCAAATCAGTGTGCTTGACAACGATCTACTTCAAGTCAATTTAGGTCGTTGGATGCAACAATGCGAATTAATAAAAAGTTACTACAGCGCTACCCACGTGTTTGTATTACAGATAACGCAATCGGGTTTTGAAGTGATCGTCAGCTCCGTCAGCGAAACGCCGCTTTTTACTTCTGGCACGCTTTTTCCAAATAACTTCCCGCTCTTTGAAGCATTAAAAAATAGCAACATAGACGGAGATTATCTCAATTTAAGCCGCTTTATGCTCGATGAACTTCCAAGAGATTTTGACGGAATTCAATACATTCTGTCCCGCCCCATTGCATGGCCAGATGGCAGTCAATTTGGTTCACTATGCGTGTTAAATCCCCATATGGTCGATCCTTTAAGCAACAGCGCCATGCTTGAACCTTTCCAAATCCTGCTTCAGCAGGAATTATCCCTGTTATGTCAAAACCATAGAATCGAATCGCTATCAATGCGCGATCAAGAGACCGGCATGCTCAACCATTACGGCTTTATGATGATGGCTCCTAGGCAACTCAATCTTGGACGACGCTTTGGCGCCCATGCGGGGATTCTTTTCTTCGAATTGATTGAAGCTGACTCGCCGGAAAACCGCTTAGAAGAGAAACATCACAGGCTACTCGGTAATTTGGTTCAAGATACCATTCGCACTGCCGATGTAGCAGCCCATTTCAGCGCGACTCAGTTTGTGGTGTTAGCCTTTGTCGATAGCGAACGCGATATATTGCACATTATGAAGCGGGTCGAAAAACAATTAGAACAGCAAAATCATCACCTTAAACTCGATTCCAGTTACAGTTTCTTTACCCCTGAATCGACGGCTAAGTTAGCGCCCATGATGGAAGATGCTCGCAGTAAACTAAAATCTATGTTGCAAGAGCCAACACAATCGAGCAGTAATCAGGCAAAAGAGATCAATGCCGAGCTTTATAACAACCCCGCTGCAGACTCGGCCGAGTTGTAAAAGTCGCAAACGCTATTATTACTTTGGCAACTCATCCTGACGCTTCGCCCATTGGATAAATAACACCACAGGATAAGGTGACATCAACACTAAGCCTAAGCCAATTAAGCTTGCGATCAATAACATCCCACTGATTTCTAGACTCCATTGAGTCAACATATAAAACCCAAGTCCACAAACTAACATCAAAACCCCTAACCAATGTAAAAACTTCAACAAATTCATAGTGCTTTTAATGCTATCTTGCATATAAACCTCTTTTTATCTCTCGCTAAACTTGTACACTATTACCATGAATATCGAAAAAGGAACTGAGACAATGTTAAAACAAACATTTCTATTAAGCGCATTACTTTTTGGCTTAACGGCTTGTCAGAGTACTGACGTCGCCCATCAAGACACTGTGTCATTACAGGGAAGCTGGCATATTGAAGCAGTCCAAGGACAACCGACTGTTGATTACAGCCCGGCTCAAATCACCTTCGATACTGAAGGTAAGCTTTCTGGCAATAACAGCTGCAATAACTTTTTTGGTCAATATAACCAGCAAGGGCAGGAGTTGAAAATCATCCCTGGTGGCAGCACCATGAAAGCCTGTGTCGATTCATTGATGCAGCAAGAGCATAAAGTCATGCAAGCACTACCACTGGTCGCTAAAGCCAAATTAGTGCAAGGACGTCTGACATTACTCAGCAGCGACGATAAACCTGTTCTAGTGTTAACCCAACTGAAATAAAAGTGTATCGATAATAAAAAACCGCCGATTGGCGGTTTTTTATTCGAATCAAATCTTAACTCGATCGATTAACTCTTAGTCGCAGCACTTTCGTTTGCGGCATTTTGCTCTGCAATCACGGCGCTTTGCACCATATCAGCATTGTAATGCTCAACGTCAAGCTCATCTTCTGATTTGGCAATTACGGTCGTCGCCACTAAGTCACCAGAGACGTTCACAACAGTTCGCGCCATATCCAAAATGCGGTCAATCCCCGCAATCAAGGCTACACCTTCTAAGGGTAAGCCCACTGTCGAGAGCACTAGAGTCAACATCACTAAGCCTGCGCCCGGTACCCCCGCGGTGCCGATTGAGGCTAACGTCGCGGTTAAAATAATCGTTAGATAGTCGACCCACGTTAAATCAATCCCAAAGGCCTGCGCCACAAACAGCGCGGTCACGCCTTGGTATAGGGCTGTACCATCCATATTGATGGTGGTGCCTAAGGGCAATACAAAACTGGAGATCTTCTTGTTTACCCCAAGATATTCGCTCGCACATTTCATACTTGCAGGTAAAGTGCCTGCCGAACTTGAGGTGGTAAATGCCACCGCCATCGCATTGCTGATCCCCTTAAAAAAATGCAACGGATTAAGCTTGGCAAATAGGCGCAGCACTATGCTGTAGAAACCTAACACATGGATAATACAGCCAATATAAACGGCAATAATGACTTTAATCAGTGGCCATAGCATGTCGATGCCATACTCACCCGCAACCCATGCCATTAAACCAAACACACCATAGGGCGCAAGCTTCATCACCATATCGGTCAACTTGTACATGGCCTCGGCAAGGCTCTCAAACACCTTAATCGCAGGTTTGCCATGGTCGCCAATCAATACCAATGCAATCCCAAGTGCCACGGCAAACACAATGACTTGTAGGATCTGGCCACTCGCCAATGCAGCGACGGGGTTGGTGGGCACTATATCAATCAACGTTTGCATCACCGAGGGTACTTCTTTGGCCGTACTTACCGCCTCGTGTTGCAACAAAGGAACACCCGCACCAGGCTGAATCACATAGCCCACCACTAAGCCTAGGCTTATCGCAATCGCCGTCGTACAGAGATAAAACGCAAAGGATTTAAAACCAATCCGTCCCATTTTGGCGGTATCCTCCATTGAGGTGACACCAACAATCAAGGAACAAAAGACTAAAGGCACAATCAGCATTTTGATGGTATTAACAAACAGCGTGCCAATAGGTTTTAGGTAGGAAGCCTGCTCGCCTAAAGTGACCCCCACCAGAATCCCGAGCACCATACCAACGAAAATTTGTAGCCACAGGGGCACTGACATCCAAGCAGACCAGATCCGGCCTAAGGCTGATGACCTTTGTTTTGACATGTTTATAACCTTGAATTTGAAATGATGATAGGGCGAAGCCTTATCCTTGGCGGGACTAACCTTCAATTAGCCAGCCGCCGAGTCTACCATAAGCAATAAAACTTTAAGGATGATCTATATCACGTTGATATCAACCGCGGCAAAATCCAGCTAAAGCATCGCTTAGGCCTCGAATTGCGCCGTATTGTCTGACGGAGCAAAACGTTGACGATATAACGATGCTGGCGGCTGCTCACACTCAATAAGGTAGCTCCAGTAGTCATCATCGAAACCGCTAAAGAGTGACTGATTTTCCCCCTGAGATTTGAGGATCAAATACCACCAAACCAGCCCCCATAAGCCAAAGGTAACTAAAGTTAGCATAAAGTGCATCCCATGGTTAACTTGAAGATCTTTATGAGCATCATAAGGTTGTAAGAATATTGGTTTAAACCGACGAGTTGATTTAACGAATCCCATAATCGCGCCACTTCTGCTAGTGAAAACCTTATTCAAGCCTAGCAGATTAGACTTTAGTCGTACAAAATTTAGCCGCAATTAAAGGGCGATAGGGATCTGTGCTCACTCGTTCTGATGGGGGTTCCGTGCTACAGTGTATGCCTAACTCATCCCGATACATCAGCGTCATCCCAAACACAAGAGCGGTAAATGTCATTAACCGCCGAGGAGTTGTTAAATGTTGATCCGTAAAGCTAAAGTGCAAGATCTTAGCGCCCTAGTCCAATTTAATCAGGCAATGGCGCAAGAGACCGAAGGTCTTGCCTTAGATGAAACCACGCTTATCAAAGGCGTCAATACCCTACTTAATCATCCCGAAAAAGGCTTTTATCTGGTAGCTGAAATCGAAGGAGAAATTGTCGGCTCGCTGATGGTGACCTTCGAGTGGAGCGACTGGCGAGCCAAAGATTACTACTGGATCCAGAGCGTATATATTCGCCCGCAAAATCGCCGTCAGGGGATTTATGGCAGACTCTATGCTGAGGTAAAACAATTAGCCGAGGCCAATGGTGGCGCCGCCAGCTTCCGTTTATATGTCGAGCAGGAAAACCTCGCAGCTCAGCAAACCTACCAAGCCTTAGGGATGAAGCAAAGTTACTATCTAATGTACGAAGAAAAGTAATAAAAAAGGATCGAGCAATGCTCGATCCTTTGATTTAAACCGCTTATGTATCTCAGTCTTAACTGAGTAGACCAAATAGAATCGCCGTCATCGCCAGTAAACCCGCAATCACCACAAACACATTGCTGATACGGTGACGATAAGCTTTTAGTGCCGGCACTTTATACACAGCATACATTGGCATTAAGTACAAAATCGCCGCAATCACTGGGCCGCCTAGCGCCTCAATCATTCCCAGAATACTTGGGTTTTTAATCGCAACGCCCCAAATGGTGGCAAACATAAACACGAGGATAAACTTGTTCAGCTTATTGTCACAGACTTGCTTATTGCTTGAGCGTAATTGCTTAACAATAATGCCCTTCATACCTTCAGTTGCGCCCATATAGTGACCAAAGAAGGAAGAAACAATCGCGATAAAGGCAATGAAAGGCCCGAAATAACTGACAAAACCGCTATCATGCACGTTTGCTAAATAGGACAAAATAGGCAGGTTCTTTGCCTTCGCTTCGGCCAATTGTTCAGGCGACAATGACAACACGCAGGAGAATACAAATAGCATCACAAAGCCGACTAACATCATCGATGTATTACGCAGGATCACATCGGCTTTACGTGCAGCATTGCCGCCATGGTCGCGCTTAAGGGAAACCGAAAATTGCGAAATCGCCGGAGAATGGTTAAAGGCAAACACCAGTACAGGGATGGTTAGCCATACTGTGCCTAAAAAGGCGCCAGTTTCAGGCACAACTTGCAGTGCATCCATTTTCCATTCAGGAATAAGATACAAAGACATAAAGGCCAAAATCCCTACCAGCGGATACACCAGCAGTTGAGTCACCTTCAACATAAATTGCTCACCGGCTACCATCACGGCCATCATGCCGAAAATCAAGATACCAGAAAGCAGAAAACGCGGCGGTGATGCCATGCCCAATTGGTTGACGATAAAACTATCAACAGTATTGGTGATCCCCACGCCATAGATCAGCACAATCGGATAGATCGCTAAAAAATAGAGCAGCGTAATCGCCTTGCCCGCGCCAATCCCAAAGTGTTCTTCAACCACTTGGGTAATGTCACTGCCAGGAATGCTCGATGAACAAACAAAGCGTGAAAGACCACGGTGGGCCAAATAGGTCATAGGTCCGATGATGATGGCCATCAAGACTAAGGGCCAAAAACCCCCCATACCCGCATTGATAGGTAGAAAGAGAATGCCCGCCCCCACAGCGGTACCAAATAAACTCAGCATCCAAGTAGTATCTTGGCGCGTCCAAGGTAAGCGTCTTGTTGTGCTTTCTTGCGTGCTTTGAGGTGTTTCTAAAACACTGATCGCATCTTTTTGCATAGTAAAATTACCTTACGGTGAAACCGCATAAAAAATTCGGCGTAAGGATAGCGAAAAAGCTTAAGCAAAAGTTGATCTAAAACCATTTTAAGTAATGGAATTTCAAATAAAGCTGGGATTGAGATCTAGATCTATGAATTTATGTAATAAATTTTCAATAGCGCATCAAAGTGATCACAATTAATCACCAAGAAAGTACAGTAAATTTACCCTTAAGCCTAAATAGCGACATTACTCTGTCGTCGATAAAAGCCACAAAAACGTGTTAAGTCGCAAAAAACCGATAAATACAACAAAGCTCAAACAACCACTATAAAAACTTGAACTAGATCACTAGCGGCATTGTTAAATTTTTACATTTTGTAACGTTGAACAACCTATAAAAAGCCCACCCAATAAAAAGGCCCACCTAAGTGGGCCAATGAATCACCACCCGACTAGCGCAGCACTATTGGGCTTTTTGCAGCACCAACTCAGTGGTTGAGACTACGGCTGGCGCAATATCAGCTTCCTTAAACAGTAAAGGACGGAAACTCTTACTGCTGGAATACAGATTGCTTTGGTCGGTAAACGAAGGCGACAGTATATTGCTCGACTCAGAATAAGTGAGTATGCCGCGCGCAACAGGGCCCTCATCGGTAAAGCTCACCGCCATCATCCAACTTGAACCATAACGTATTTGATATCCCTTCGCCGTTAAGCCAGAACCCATGGCTTTGCCTGTAACGACGTCCATCAGAGGCGCATATTTATGTTGTGGAATTAGCGTATCGTCGCCTGATAAGCTAGTTGAAAACACGTTAAAACCACCCTCAGCGTTGTGACTCCCTGGCCAAGGTAGACGCGCTCCGCTGGCAGTGCCATCGGGAAGAGACTTCTCGACAAACTGCACATCACCTAGCGGTGCATCTAAAGCAAAACCTGCGGCTTCTAAATTCAGCGCCGCATGAGCAAGCGCCACTAATGCACCGCCGTCGGTAGCCAGTGTATTCGGAGTGGTCGCCGCATTCGCGGGATCAAATCTCTTGGTCAGCATCGTCTTTTGATTAAACTGATGGGCAAATTCGCGCAGTAAGGCGCCGCCTTTGCTGTCATTATCTTGCTTACCATTCCACGCTTTTAACGCCGCACAAGCTGAGGTGAGATCTTTTGATAAACTGGCAGACACTACCACAGGCGTACTGCCTTGTGCCTCACATTGGGCAATTAATGCCGGCAAGACCAGTTCAGCCAAGTAACTACGATTTGATAATACGGCAGCCTCCAACTCTTGGAGATTGAACTTACCATCGCTCCCTGCCGCATCCTGCATTAGCGTTAATCCCATACGGGTACGCAGTGATAATTGCCCTGCTTCTGGGCCATACATAGGCGAGAAGTACGTCAGGGGCTCATTCAAGTTTGTTGACCAGAAGGAGTCATTGGAGTTTTGCACAAAGTCACTACGCTCCAGCTTAGGCGCACGTTCATAGGGCGTGGGGCCACTAAAGCTAAACAAGGAAGTATTACCCGGCAAAATAGTAAAGCCTGCTTTCTCTTTTGCCGCCTTAATATCGGGCGAAGTCTTTAACAGCACAACGGCAGACTCGGACAAACCGGGTACTGTCGAGTCATCGATATAGAAGGCATTACCCTCTTTATCGGCATACATAGTGTTGTTGAAAATAACCCCGTCGTAATCTTTAAAGGCTTGTTGAAATTCATCTTTATTGGTCGCTAAGTTCATGGCGAGCCAGTGATCGACAGGATCCATTGTCGCCATATTGGCATCTTGGATCATAAAGGCGCTGCCATCATCCCAACCAAAAGGCGCAAGCGTAGGTGGCGCCTCAACCATAGGGCCTTTGGCCGTAGTGTAAATATCCTTTTCAGCCACTAACATGCCCGCAGGACCGGCGTTCACTATGATAGAAACCGTCTCTTTATTGATCGGCATGGGCTTACCATCAAACAGATATTGCAATCTATCGCCCGAGACCAACTCAAGGTTGTACATCACAAAATGCTCAGCGGTTGAGAAGGTATGAGTCCAAGCTAAGTCTTTGTTAAAACCTATATTGATCGGGCCAGGCATCCCCACCAGCGAGCCCCCCATCATATCTAAATGCCCAGGGATGGTAATATGGGATTGCCAAAAACGCAGGTTACCCGTATGAGGGAAATGCGGGTTGCCCAGCACCATACCGCGACCATTTTCGGTCTTATCTTTACCCAGTCCCCACCCGTTAGATCCTAAATCCCGAGGATTGGTTTCTGGCGTGGTAATACGGGCAGCACGGGCTATCAATTTAGACTGCATATCGCTAACAAACGCGGTCTGCTCTTGGCTCGGCGCAGGCCCCACGATACGTGGCATATATTCCTGCGCATCCCCAGGATTAGCGTAGAAAATCAAATCGAGGAAGTTAGCCGCTCCGGGTAACAATGCAATGGAAAACAAATAAGTGACCACATCTTCAGGCACGATAGGTTTTACCCAAGGTTGGCCGCCACAGAAAGGTTCTGCTGTTTGTTTGCCCGCCTCCACATCCGCAAGATACTGGTTATAACCCGCGGTAAAACCTTGGATTAATGCACGAGAGCGTTCACTAAACTGCGGCCACTTAGCTTCGGCTTGCTCACGGATTTTTAAGGCTTTGTAGGCAAAGTCGGAGATTAAGTTGCCATTATCTTCGGCAGTAGGTAGCCCCGTGGTGAAATCTATCGACGCATGGGGGCCGAAGTACATAGAGCGCTGGGAATTCGCCTTAATAAAACCATCGGCGAGTACACAGAGGTTGTCCTGCGCTTGTGCGTAACCGCTACCAAAACCTAGGCTTTCTAAATTGTCGGCTTGGATATGGGGTACGCCGTAGGTGGTTCGTCGGATATTGGCTTTGAGTAAGCCATTAGGGGCAAAGGTTTGCAGTTGGGTTTCAGGTTCGGTAGGTGGAGTACTATCTTCGCTATCGTTACAGCCTGTGAGCATCACCCCGCAGGCCATCCCCATCGCGATCATGAGTTTGTTGAATTTCATTATTATTATCTCTTAATTTTGGTTCCTTCAATGACATCGCTTTACTGCTTAAATCAGCTAACTTACTGAAGGAGCAATAATGGCATGTCGCTTCCTGATGCTCGGCTATGGCTATTTGCTCCCCAAACATTTGCTTTTACTGAGCTCTTTTTACTGAGTCATAGCAATGAATATGGCAGAATAGAAAACCCATAGGCGAGACACCTCCGACCATTTAAGCAATGATCCATATGAGCGTCCACTTTAAAAATCAAAATAAATAACTTATATGCAACAAAATATTATCAAGGTAATCGTTGGGTCGAAAAACCCCGTCAAAGTGAATGCTGCGACCAATGCGATGAAGCTGCTGTTTCCTGAATACCAGATTGAAACCCTCAGCATGGACGCACCTTCTGGCGTCCCCGCCCAGCCCATGACAGATAGCGATACCCGCCAAGGTGCAGTGAATCGCGTTAACTATTGCCAACGGCATACCGAAGCTGATTATTATTTTGCGATGGAAGGCGGCGTCGACCATTTCGAGTTTGGCCCAGCAACCTTTGCCTATATTGCGATTGCTCACCAGCAACGCTTAAGCATTGGCCGTGGCGCTCTGTTACCGCTGCCGATGCAGGTCTATCAAGCACTTGAAGCGGGTGAAGAGTTGGGTCATGTGATGGATAGACTGTTTAATACTGTCAATATCAAACAAAAAGGTGGCGCAATAGGCCTGCTCACCCACGGCCACGCTACTCGTGAAAGCAATTATACCCAAGCGATCATTCTCGCGATGGCGCCGTTTTTAAATCCCGAGATTTACCCATAAATTTGTTAATAAAATATTGCAAAACAACGTAAAGCCCGCTAATTTAGTTGTAACTTGCAACTAAATTATGCGATATAAGCCTAGCTAGCCCACCGGCTTGCAATACTCGTCAGGCTCAACGTTGCATAACGTAAAGGCGTTTAATTAAACTATGGCAAATGATTTAGACTCATCTAGCCAACTCCGGCAGCTCTCTCGCTATATGGTGAGGCATCTAGGCATGCTTAACGCAGCAGTCGGTGATTTACCTCTCTCCCCCGTGCAAGCCCATGCTTTGCTTGAGATCGGTAATCAACCGCAAACCATTAAAGATCTCGCCAGTAAACTAAGCATTGATAAATCCAATGCTAGCCGAGCAATAAAGCACTTAATCGATAAGCATCTCGCCCAGAGCCAAATGCACCCTAAGGATAGTCGTTGCCTTGTCGTACAACTGACGCCTATAGGTAAAAAGTTACTCGCAAAACTCAATAGCCAACAAAATCAGCTTTTTCAAGAAATCTTAGCGCAACTCACCTCTGATCAAATTCACCATATTGAGCAAGCCCTCATGCAGTACAACCAAGCAATAGATAAAGCCAAACAACAGTCAGGCTGCATAATTCGTGCAGCCTCAGCCGCCGATGATGCCGCCATAGCCCAAGTTATCCGCGATGTATCTGCCGAATATGGTTTAACCGCAGATAAAGGCTATAGCGTGGCTGACCCGACCTTAGATTGTCTAAGCCAGATTTATTCGCAAGCGGGTGCTCAATATTGGGTTGTTGAATATGAAGGTAGAGTCGTTGGTGGTGCAGGCATTGCCCCACTTGCCAATAATGCAGGCATTTGTGAACTACAAAAAATGTACTTTATGCCCGAAATCCGCGGTAAAGGCTTAGCTAAGCGTTTAGCACTACTCGCTCTCGACTTTGCCCGTCAAACGGGTTACCAAAGCTGCTACTTAGAAACGACTGCGATATTAAAAGAAGCACTCAAGCTCTATGAACACTTAGGTTTTTACCCTCTGAGCGCACCACTAGGAAATACCGGCCACGATGCCTGTGAGATCCCGATGTTATTACCATTGCAACCTAAATAATTCCATTTAGCAGGCCACGGATGGTCTGCCAACCGAGTAAATCCCCGCTATATTCTTCGCTAAACATCCTGCCTGATAATAAGCGGCAATCAATGCCAACCAACACAGTTAATCACTTATTCAACTAAAATCAGTCTTTAATTCTCCTTATTAGCATAGAGTTTTAGTGGCTAACCATATTAAAATACACATAAAATCATTCAGTTAAATGATGTGTGTTTGAAATGATTTTGCTGCATTATTGTTAAAGCATTAAAAGGGAAGCCCATGCTAAATTGGATTTTTGGTGATAATAATCTCACCCTGCGGGAAATATGTGTTAATAACGAGCTGTCTACAGCCAAGAAAATTCAAAAAAATAATAAGTACCTCGCCAATGGCGGTGATATTAATTTTATTGATCCCGATATTTCCCCGTGTAATGTGTTAGTCCCGCTTTCTCGTAGCCCTGAATCTGACCTCGAATTGATACAATATCTGCTGGATAATGGCGCTCAAATTGAATGCAATGGCTTTAGTGCCCTGCACGCAGCAATTGAGTTTAATAATCCTGAGTTGGTAAAGCTCTACCTCAAGGCTGGTGCTAACGTTTACTATCAAAATCAATTTAATAACTGCTGGTTAAACTACTTATTTCATCCAAATCCTCAGTATATCTACCAAGACAGTCAGCGTATTGCCATGATCGACCTCTTGCTTGAACTGGGATTGGATATCAATCATTCAGTGAGTTTTTGGACCAATGGCGAGTTAAATCATCCCTTAGAAATCCTTTATGCTGAGCGCAGTAAAGATGTCTTTTTACATCTCATTAATAAAGATCTTTATTTGGACATTGGCCAATTAAGCCTGATTGAAGAGATTATTTTTTCCAGCGACTTTTGGGGAGTTGAAGCCTTCGCGCCATTAGTAAAACGCTATCCTGAGTTTAAAAAGTCCCGTTATATTATGGCCAACGATAGCAGCTTTTGGGATGACGCCAATTTACTCGAACTCTGTGTCTATGCTAAATCACAACAATACACTGAATATCTGCTAGATCATTATCCGCAGCTCAAAGCCGACTCCCACGCTAAAAGTTTGCTCTATGCGGCATTGACCTCAGAATTTGACCTCAGAATTATCGAAAAATTGATTAAGGCGACCGTCGATATCAATCGCATCTATAGGATGACACCGCCTGACGCCGATCATTCACCCGTGCTCAACCAATTTATTAATAACGCCCAATTTACCGATGTGAATCAACGGGAATATATCTATCAAGCACTAGAGCTGTTGCTCAAATATGGCGCGGATCCCAATTCTGTATTTATGAATGCGGGTAAACCCTACGAAATGTTGGCCTGGTCGAACTTGCGACTATTGGTTTATCCGATGGTCGAGAAGAAAACCTTTCTACCGGAGTTTCTCGACCTCTTCATAAAATATGGTATGGATATCAATAAAAAATTTGGTGCAGTGGATGAACCAAGCTTGCTGACTATCTGCCAACGTGGTTCGGGTAAAGAAGATCAAGCCACACTTATCCAAGTGATGGAATATCTGCTCACCAAGGGACTCGATTTAAGCCTTACCAATATCTACAACACTAACTATGTGTCCGCTGCGGCCATCGCCTGTCGAACCCAAGTACTTGAATGGCTGATTAACCAAGGCGGGGATATTTTTACCCATTGCGGCCATGATAATTCGCCTATTCTGCACAAGGCGATTTCGACCTACTGGTGGGACCAAATCACTGGCCCGATGCGACGTAATACTGTGGAACTATTACTGCGCCACGGAGCCAAAATTGAAGAATTATCAGTAGATGAACAATTTACACCACTGATGTGCGCCTGCTATTACGGCGCGCAGTCCTGCGTTGAGGTGTTACTCGAACATGGCGCCAACCCCAATGCCATCAATGCCGAAGACACCACCCCCGCCCTTTGCGCCGTGATGGGCGGCAGCTCGAATGAGTTTCCTCGCTTTGAATCAACGGCGGTGCGGATCTTAAGACTATTGCAGCAATATGGCGCTGACTTAACCGTAACTAATAGTGTCGGTAATAACCCGCTAAACGTGACGATGGAGCAGGAATATAAAGAGATTTTCGAAGTACTACTGCAAATTGTCCCCTACAGTGAAACTCAACTTGAGCAAGCTCTTGGAAAAGCCCAACCACAAAGTTATTTCCAACGTCGGCTATTACAAAAGCTAGGGCGTGAAATACCAGCAGCCCCCACAATTATTGAACATAAGGTAGCGAAGCCAGAAGTCGCATCGCTTACTCTTGAATGTGGCACAACCCATGTGGAGGCGCCAAAAACCGCTCAACCCCAAAAAACTAGACTAGAGGTCAGTGATGCGGCGGTGGATAGAAGCCAAATCCCGACGCTGTTTGATCTCAAAAACAGAGTGCAGCATTTCTTTAAGCCGATAGCCAGCGATCCAAGCATCACAGCTCAACAGTTAAACTCGGTTAAAGAGCAGGTGGAACTATTGATTGAAAAGCTCGACAACTTTAGCTTTTTCCGCAATCAAGCGACAAAGGCCGAATTTGAAGAAGGAGTTCAGGACTATCTCGATGAAATGGTTGATGAAATCAACAAGGTTATCGGGGATGATTATCCCGCACTTACCGAAGCCTTAGTCGATTCTGTTTGGACAATTTTACAATACTTTAGAGTAGAGATTGAAATCGAAACCGCCCTAAGAAAGCGCTTTTGGTAGCAGTTAGCACCTTGGCAACCAAGGAGAACAAGCATAAAGCCCCTACATTTGAGGCTTTATGCTTTCAAGGTTAAGCTTCAGACCAGCAGGTTTAGCCGCCTATTAGCCCACATAATGGCGAAAGCTAAGTTTAAACATCAGAGGCTTAAACATTAGAGGCTTTAGCTAGCAGCAACTGGCTACGGATAATTTGGCGGATCTGATTATGCAGTTCAAATACCCGGTAACGGTCGTTAAGGTTTAAGGAGAGATTTTCCAGCATCACCAAATCCAAATTAAATTCGGGATAATGCAGTGTCATCGACATATAGCCGGTTAAATAGCCCGTATGACTGTATTCGACGAGGTCATCGTCCTGATTGATTCTCACCCCATAACCGTAGTGCATATTCGGCCATAAAAATTGGATCTCGGTATGCGCCGTAGTCATCCGTTGATAACTCTCAGGGCTTAACAACTTGCCAGCATGTAATTGCTGCTGAAAGTTGGCATAAGTGGCTGGCGAGGCAATCAATCCCCCTGCGGGCAACAAAGCTTCATCAAGCACTAAATCAGAGGGGGCAATCACCTCACTTTCCTGTAAACCAACGGCGAGTGAAGGTACTTTGGCGTGAATAGCCGCAATACTGCCAAGCTCTGCACTCAAACCATGAAGCTGGTATCGCGTTGCAAACTGCGCCACTTGCTCGGCAAAGGATTGGTGATTAACCTTTTCAAGCACTTGCCCAAGCAGGGAATAACCAAAGTTGGAGTATTCAAATTGGCTACCCGGTTCAAATCGATTCGCCTTACCCAGTTTATCGACACCCGATGTATGCGTCAGTAATTGATGCAGCGTAATTCGCTCATCATATCGACTAGGATTTAAAGCGTTTGCACTTGAATTTGTCCCCGCCACAGCGCCTTGGAGTGCCTTGTTATCTTCCTTCGCAACACCAAAAAGGTAATGATTAAGCGTTTGAGTTAAATCGAGTTTCCCCGCATCAACCGCCTGTAATATCAAGGTTGCAGTGATTTGTTTAGAGAGCGATGCCATTACAAAGCGCGAATCTTTACTAATACCGTCGCCCTTTTGCAATTCAAGCAGTGGCTTGCCTCGCTCAAGCAGGATAACACTGCCACTAAATGGCTGCGGCGAATCCATTATCGCCGCTTGGATTAAGCTCTTAATCTCCCCAAGCTTAGATTCCGAGGATGGCAATGGGCTTTCAAGCTTAACTGACTGACCGCCTTGCGCGCTTTCCGACACAATCTCAGTTTCAAACGACTCGCCAACACTATTGGCGCTTAGGAATAATAACCCCGATAACATGGAGCCGATAACACTCAAACGCATGGGTTATCCTTAACGTAATTGGCCAATGGCCAGAGTTGAAAGCCGCAAGCTTATCACAGTGGGAATGTTAAATTTTGGATAAATTGCTATCGCTTCCGAAGGAGGTGAACTGCTGCTAGCTTTCGCGCGGTCTGCTCGCAATGCACTACACAGAATGATGCCTAACATCACTTTTAGAAAATTTAACAATGGGTGTCTCAATAAATCCTTAATTCATCTTCTACCAAAAGCTAATTTGAGGAAAAAAACCTTTCTCCTTTGCATATTCCATAACATTATGATGCGCATTAAAAAAAGCATCTTCATTTTTAAGATTAAAGCAAAACTGGTAAAAATCTGGATAACCAAATACGATACATGGAACATTCTTTTTTTTATAAACATCAATAATCTGTGGACTAAATTCAATAGTTTGATCCATAAATAACTCCTTAACCACTATCAATGCCTTGATATTTATGAATTTTGTATCAAAATGATACAGTTTCTCATCAATGAGAAACTCTAACTTTCCTGGCGTACGATGATAATAATTAATAGCTCCATTTACTTGGTCAGTAGCTTTTTTTAATGCGCTCAACACATTTTTTCTTTTTCTGGGTAGTTTCTGCCGATTAATCCTCTCTATATTAGGGCTATCTTTAGTTTGAATAATCAGTAATGTAGTATCAGTTATAATCAGTATATCGCACATTTCTTCGTTATCATAAGTCCGCTTAGGGTTGAGAAATATTTGCTCAGGTTGGAATGTGAAAAGAAGGCATTGAACTATATCCTCTTCTTGGTAGCGCCCAGGCTCCTGTCTTTCCAACATTGTATGACTATGTCCTCGAGAACCATGATACGAATGTCGCTTTGTATGAATATCTTGAAAAAAAATATTACCTCCATATATTGGGTCATTAAGTATAATATCAATTGCTTGCTCATCATCTTTTTCTGTTCTAGAACTGAACGAAATCTCCATAGCTCGTATTATTTTATTTGCATTTGACAACGATGGTTCTAGAAAAACTACCTCATTAATTTTATTGAGAGTTTCATAAGGAATTATGACATCAGCTCGATATACTAATAGTTCTCTTGTTAACTCATCAAAAAAGTGAACATTAAGAAACCCTGTTTTTATAAATTTAAAAAAATTATGAGAAATTTCTTCTAGTAGCAATGGAGTCTTAATAACTAAAGGTTCATCCTCATCGTCAAAAAATGCAGAAATTAAACCAAAAGCCATATAATCATCAACCTTAACTGGTATTAAATACAGCTTAAATCCTCCGTTAACCTTTGCTGTTAGAATGACTTCCTTTGGCACCTTAACAATAAATGCTTGGTAATCTTCACCTGTTGATGTCAAACTTTCTGGAAAAATCCCAAAAGGTATTTGTTGAATCATTGGTATAATTTCTGGGTAAAGAACTGTAAGCATCACTTATCTCCAAAATAACTTACAAAATTGGCCATCACTTTTAAATCAACAACACTATATACTTTGAGTTCGCCTACAAGATATACAGTAAAAGTTACTTGAACACGATTTATATGAAACTTCAGGACACAACAAAAGCTAAAGATAGGATATACGTCGTTAAAATATGGGACAAGAATAACTCTTTTAAAATTAACAACCGACACTGAGTCAACAGAAGTTCACCTCCCCTGCGAAGTTGCTGAAGGGCGTTGAAGAAAATCGTGTGAGCGAGGCATAGATGCCGAGTTAGCTTTCGGGGTACAGAATGTACGAAGGATTTATTGAGACACCCATTGTTAAATTTTGCAACGAAAAGACAAAATTGAGCCGTGTTCAAGCTAACAGGATACGCAGTAGTTAGCGGGATTAAGCACTGAAATGGAAGTGACCATTGGTAACATGGCTACTCTTTCATATCCATGTGATCGCGGAGGTAATTTATTGTGACACCCACTGTTAAATTTTCTAGATTTTCAATTGTATATAGTAAAAATTCAGTTTTATACGTGACTTAGAGTAACAAGGTATTGCTATAAAAGTGATTGTTCGCGGCAATTATATTGTCTATTGAACCTAAAGATTGCATCGATGCTCAACAGGAGAGCCATGGTGATGGGCGAGACGACCGTCCGCACCATGGACGGGGCGGTCGAGCATCCAAGGACGGACTTGCTGCGTGTCGGTGAGTCAATGCCATGGCGAGCCTATTCACATTGACTAATGTTAACAGCCACTTTTGCCACGTCTTTAAAGCAATCTCAATCACTATTCGCTTGAGGGGAAGGCGAAAGCAGATTATGTTGTTGATTTAAAATGGCAGATAGAATTATTGGTTGCCGTTTTCAATGGCTAAAGGCGTGTAGTAACTGAAATGGACAACTTTGACTATAAATTGGGTACGTTAAACGGGATACTCACAGGGCTATCCTATGTAAACAATAAAGCGAATCACGGCTATACGTTTGAAATCACTAAAATTGATGCATCAAAACCATTAGAGATTGCAACGGAAAATTATCTTAAGGGTTTTTATAAGGATGCCAGGGTTAGCTTTAGTGAAGTCATAGACTGGCGTAGTGAGATCAATGCAGCACTTCATGATTGGCTTTTTTCCTATCTCCTACCTACAACACCGGGCGGTTGCGGCTCAGCTTTTACTTCTCTTAAGGATGTCGATAACGCCTTTTCAATGTCCATAAAAAGCTTTAGAGACGAATTTATCAAACAGATAAGTGATCAACTTGATGCACTGGTAGAGGTCAAAAGGGTTTTAGCTGTTTCATTGATAACGGATGAATGGTACGAGATGGAATGGGTTGATTTTGCTATCGAGGGCAGGAAAGGAGTTGTATTTATTCACTTGGGCGTTTCTGATTGATCTCCTTTAAATTTGCTTCACAGGATCAGGTTAAATATCCCTATGAACACTGAACTTATCCATGCAGTTAAAGCCAAGGATACACTTGCGGTTAAGCGCATTATTGCCAATGGCGCTGATCTTCAAGGGGTTGACGAGAATGGGATGACGGCACTGTTGCATGCCTGTGAGCTACAGTCTTTTGAACTGCTCAAACTATTGGTTGATGCGGGTGCCGATGTGAATCATCCAAATGCGCTGGGGTATCGTCCGCTCGATATTGCTTACTGGCAAGGAGAGTTTCGCATGGGATGCTATACCGCTGAGAGTCAGCTTATGGTGAGCTATTTAAGCCGCCATGGCGGTAAATCCTTTAGCTAGTAGCTAGATATCAAAGCCAACTAAAAGCCCTATAAACAAAAATCGCGTTAGACTCCGCTGTTCTAGCTGTGCCTAACGCGATTTTCTATTCCACTTACCGCTTAATCACCAAAGTCATCTAGCAGGATATTTTCAGGCTCGACCCCTAGGCTTTCAAGCATACGGATCACCGAGGAGTTCATGATTGGAGGACCACACATGTAGTACTCGCAATCCTCTGGTGCCTTATGATGTTTAAGGTAATTTTCGTAAATCACATTATGGATAAAGCCAGTGTAACCGGTCCAGTTATCCTCTGGTAACGGCTCCGACAGCGCCACATGCCAAACAAAGTTGTCATTCTCAGCCGCTAATGCATCGAAATCATGTTGGTAAAACACCTCACGGGTCGAACGGGCGCCGTACCAAAAACTCATCTTACGCTTGGTCTTTTTACTCTTTAGCTGATCGAAAATATGTGAGCGCATCGGTGCCATGCCCGCACCACCGCCGATAAATACCATTTCGGCATCGGTATCCTTCACAAAGAACTCACCGAATGGGCCAGAAATAGTCACCTTATCCCCCGCCTTGAGGTTAAAGATATAAGAAGACATCTTACCCGGTGGCACATTGGCCGATGGTGGCGTGGCAATCCGCACGTTAAGCATAATGCGGCCCTTTTCATCGGGATAGTTCGCCATTGAATAGGCGCGCAGCACGTCTTCATTGACAGTGGAGACTAAGTCGAACAGGCCGTATTTTTCCCAATCGTCGCGGTACTTAGCCGGAATATCAAAGTCGGCGTATTTCACCACATGGGCAGGCGCTTCAATTTGAATATAGCCCCCCGCCTTAAAGCGCACGTCTTCACCTTCGGGCAGTTTTAGCAGTAACTCTTTGATAAAGGTGGCCTTGTTATCGTTTGAGATCACCTCACATTGCCACTTCTTCACGCCAAAGATTTCTTCTTCTAGCTCAAGTTCCATATCGGTTTTCACCGCCACTTGGCAGGCGAGACGACAACCTTCTTTGGCTTCTTTCTTGGTGATATGCCCTTGTTCGGTTGGCAGAATATCACCACCGCCCGATTTGACTTTTACGCGGCACTGGCCACAAGTACCGCCGCCGCCACAGGCCGAGGGAATAAAAATATTCTTGCTCGCTAAAGCGCCAAGCAGTTTGTCGCCCGCGGCAACTTTTATGCTTTTCTCGGCATCGTCGTTAATCCCGATAGTGATCTCACCGGTAGTCACTAATTTCTTTTTGGCGATAAGGATTACTATCACCAGTAGGCACACCACTAAGGTGAACATGCCTATGCCTATTGCCATTTCCATTCGATAACCCTTTTTCTAAACAGAATGCGGTTTTACTTTCTCAGCCACGCGTTACAGCGAGATCCCCGAGAAAGACATAAAGCCAAGTGCCATCAACCCTGTGGTAATAAAGGTGATACCAATCCCCTGTAAGCCTTCGGGAATCGCATGAAACTTCATCCGCTCACGCAGTCCCGCCAGCATCACAATCGCCAACGCCCAACCCGTGCCCGAACCCATGGCAAACACCGCCGATTCGGCAAAGTTGTAATCACGGTTAGCCATAAAGATCACCCCGGCAAAAATCGCGCAGTTTACGGTGAGCAGTGGCAGGAAGATCCCGAGGGAGTCATACAGGCTTGGAATGTATTTATCTAAAAACATTTCAAGGATTTGCACTAAGGCCGCAATCACACCGATAAAGGTGATCAGTTGCAGGTAACTTAAATTGATGCCTGGCATGCCCGCCCAAGCCAATGCGCCCGGTGCTAACACCTTCGCGTAGATCAGTTGGTTTAAGGGCACGGCTAAGGTCATCACTACGATAACGGCAACACCTAAGCCGAAGGCGGTCGACACCTTTTTAGACACGGCTAAGAAGGTACACATACCGAGGAAGAACGACAGCGCCATGTTGTCTAAGAATGTGGCCTGTAAAAACAGATTAATATAGTGTTCCATATCCGCTCCTTAACCGCGTTTACGCTGGATCACGTTAATGGTCCAGATCAGCAGGCCAATCAGGAAGAAGGCGCTTGGTGGCAACTTAAACATCTCGTTAGGTAAGTACCAGCCGCCGTTTTCAACCGTAGTCAACACGCTATGACCAAATAGATTGCCCGTGCCTAACAGCTCACGCACAAAGGCCACACTGATCAGCACCAAGCCATAACCCGCCGCGTTACCCACGGCATCGACCACGGCTAAGTGAGGTGGATACTTCATCGCAAAGGCTTCTGCGCGGCCCATGATGATACAGTTAGTAATAATTAACCCAACAAATACAGATAGTTGCTTAGATAGCTCGTAAGCGACATCCTGCAACACCATATCGACGATAATCACCAAGGAGGCAATCACCGTCATCTGGGCAATAATCCGCACACTGTTAGGGATAAAGTTGCGAATGGCGGAGATGATAAGGTTAGAGAACACCAGTACGAAGGTCACCGCCAGTGTCATCACCACGGCCGTCTGCATGGAGTTACTCACCGCCAGCGCCGAACATACGCCCAGCACTTGCATCGCCACTGGGTTATTGGCAAATACAGGGCCTGCTAGCATGTCCCGCATGGATAAACTGTTGCTCATTTTGCACCTCCCAACTCACCTTGATCAGCCGATGCCTTTAATTGGTTGAAGAAGGTTTGGAAACCCTCGACGCCAAACCAAAACTCCATTGCGCGCTGCACGCCACGGCCGGTCATGGTCGCGCCACTCACAGCATCAACACCGTGCACATCGCCCTCTTTGGCGCCACCTTTCACGAGACGTATTGAAAACTTGCCTTTATCGTCAAAGAGTTGTTTACCCTTCCACAGGGATAACCAATGTGGGTCAGTCACAAAGTCACCGATACCTGGGGTTTCACCGTGCTCGTAAACCACCATGCCTTTAATAGTATTAAAGTCAGGCTCGACGGCCACGTAACCGTAGATCATCGACCATAGCCCTTTACCGTAGAAAGGCACTACGACGCTGGTTAATTTGCCGCTATCATCGAACACCTTAAACACGCGGGCATCGTTGGCGCGGGTCTTGATTTTGGCGATATCCTTTTTAGGGGCGCTTGAGGTTTCAGGGTTAATCGCCGCCATGCGCTCGTCAAAGTCGAGTACATTGGCATCAGAGTCCACTTTGCCTGTGTCAAGATTAATCAATAATGGCTTAACGGATTTAGCAAAAATCTCTCTAAACTCATTACCTTGGCCAATATTCACATCGGCCGCCATCAACACATAACGTTGTAACTCATCGCGTTTTTTTGCGAGCTTACGCTCTTTCAACACGCCTGCGGTACCGGTGATCATAAAGGAGCACAAAAGGCAGAGCGTGATGGTGAAGATCATGGTCCCCACCACAGTATCTTTCTTAAATACCATGACGTTTTACTCTCCGTTTGATGTTGGCACGGGCCACCAGATAATCGAACAGCGGTGCCCACAGGTTGGCGAACAGGATGGCTAACATCACGCCTTCTGGCATTTTGGGGTTAGCCACACGGATAAGGATTGTCATAAAACCAATCAAGGCGCCGTAGGCGAACTTGCCTTGGCGGGTATAAGAGGTCGTGACAGGATCAGTCGCCATAAACATCATCGCGATAGCAAAGCCGCCCGTGACTAAGTGCCATGTCCAAGGCATTGCCATCATCTGGTTAGTGCTCGAACCGATCACATTGAACAAGGTTGCAGTGGCAATCATGCCTAGCATCACGCCCACCACAATGCGCCAATCAGCTAAACGGGTGATAAGCAGCAATAAACCACCGAGCAACACAGCGAGCGTGCTGGTTTCACCAATCGCGCCCACGGTAAAACCGAAGAAATTATTCCACCAGTTAGGATCGCTAAAGGCACTGTACCAAGCGTAATCGGCAAATTGCAGCTTACCGGCAGCGGCTTGCGCTAGGGCTGTCGCGCCAGAAAAACCATCCACGGCAACCAGTTGCTTAACGGTCGTGACTTCTGAGGGATAGGCAAAATAGATAAAGGCCAAGCCAGCTAATGCGGGGTTAAGGAAGTTATATCCCATACCACCAAACAGCTCTTTGGCAATCACTACCCCAAAGCTAATCCCCATTACCACCAGCCAAAGCGGAATCGAAACGGGTAAAATCAGCGTAAATAACAAGGCAGTGACGAAGAAACCTTCGTGCAATTCTTGGCGACGCACCTTGGCAAACACCACTTCCCAAAACAGGCCTGTCAGCAATGCCGTTAAGTAAATCGGCAGATAAAAACTTAAGCCGTAGAGGAATAAACCAATCACGCCCGTCTCGGCACTTAAGCCACCGCTTAAAGCGTTAAACAGCGCGAGTTTCCAGGTTTCTGGCGTCGTTAAGCCGCTTGCTAGTGCGAGCTGAGCCTGTAAGCCTACGTTATATAAGCCAAATAAAATGGCGGGTAATAAACAAAGGCCCACTAAGGTCATGGTACGTTTTACGTCAATGGCGTCACGTACGTGCACTTGTCCCTTAGTGCTGCGACCACTGGCGATCACCAATGAGCGCACAAAGCCCTTCATCGATTTACCCGTGGCGTAGTAGTCGTCCTGTAAATCAGGTTTTTTAGGTTGTGTCGTCATTAACCTTCCCTCTCGATAACATCTAGACAAGCACGTAGCTCTTTACCGAAGTCATACTTGCCAGGGCACACAAAAGTACACAGGGCCAAATCTTCTTCATCTAACTCCAATGCGCCTAACGCCTGCGCCTCATCGGTATCTCGCACCACTAAGTCACGCACTAGCAGAGTGGGTAAAATATCTAATGGCATTACGCGATCGAGCTGACCAAAGGCCATCATGGCGCGCTGAGAGCCGCCCTGATGGGTGGTAAATTCGAAGGATTTAGTCAGGCCAAATAAACGGGAAGTCACTGCGCGAGTGATAGAAAACTTGTCTGAGCCGCCACGCACCCAAGGCAATACTTGGTGCTGCGCATCTTCGGCGAGAACCGATACCTGGTTGTGGAAGCGGCCTAAAAAGTCATGTACGCCTTGGGCGGTATGGCCCGATAACACTGAGCCTGATACCACACGGTTATTGCCGGGTTTAATCTCATCGGCCACTAAGGCGCTCAGCTCTGCCCCTAACTGAGTGCGCAGTAAACGTGGATTAAGCACACTTGGACCACCTAAAGCCACTACGCGGTCGGTATAGAGTTCACCCGTTTGGAACAGCTTGCCGTAGGCGATCACATCTTGATAGCCGATGTGCCATACCTGACGCTCAATGCTCACGGGCAAGGTAAAGTGAATATGAGTTCCGGCTAATCCGGCTGGATGCACGCCAGCAAAACGGCGCACTTCAACCTTTGGTAAATCAGTACCGACTAAGGCTTCGCCCTTATCTTGGCAAAGGTAAACCTTGCCCTCAGTTAAATGACTCAGTACCGCTAAGCCTGCCTTAAAGGCATCGCGCTGCTCGGCAATAATCAACCTAGGATCGGCGGCGAGTGGATTGGTATCCATAGCCGTCACGAAAATACCTGCGGGTTTGCTATCTAACGCGGGAACACGGGAGAAAGGACGGGTACGCAGCGCAGTCCACAGACCACTGTTAACCAATTGCGCCTGAACCACCTCGGCAGAAAGTGCCTGTAAATCGGTGTGGATATCGAAACGGATCTGCTCATCGGCGTCTAAGCCATTGCAGCGGATCACCACGGATTGTAAGACTCGACGCTCGCCACGGTTAATCGCCACAATCTCGCCACTGGCGGGAGCGGTAAACAGTACGCCCTTTGTTTTTTTATCTTCAAACAAAGGTTGGCCTTTTTTGACCTTATCGCCGACTTCCACCAACATCGTCGGTTTTAAGCCAACATACTCCTCACCCAACAGGGCCACTTGGGATGGCCTATTACCGGGTTCGATGATCGGCCTAGGCTCACCCGAAATCGGCAAGTCGAGGCCTTTTTTGATCGTTATAACTTGGTTTGAAAAATCTGCCATCACAAATATCAACCATGAAAATTTTTAGATAAATTTAGGGTAGATGTTTGTTAACAGATAATCCGATAGTGGCGTCACATTCCGCCGCAATTTCGTAAGTAATATACGTAAAATTGCATTATTTTGTGATGAAGATCGAGTCAGATTCTGAACAAAAACTTCAAATGTAGTTTTATAACAAATAATTCATAATTACATCATAACTGTTTTAGAAATAACTTAACTATATAAAAACAGACAAAAATCCCCCTCTTAGACCCCGAATCGGGGCAAAGGCACAAAACCCAGAGTCAGTGGCGAGTTAGTGCACAATATGTCGCAATAAACCTAGCAAAATCCCCACAAGGCATTGGTTATTTTTAACCCACTAACATTCTTAGCGCCGCATTAACCTTTGCTTTACAGCAAAAGCTTGATAGCCTCGAACTAAGATAGTTTCCGTAGGAGAAATAGATGGAATACAGACGCATACCGCATTCTAATCTCGAGGTGAGCAAAATCTGTTTAGGCACCATGACTTGGGGCGAACAAAATACCCAAGCCGAGGCCTTTGCACAGCTAGACTACGCCATAGGCAGTGGCATCAACTTTATTGATACTGCGGAAATGTACCCTGTGCCGCCAAAGCCGGAAACCCAAGGCGAAACCGAGCGCATTTTGGGCCAATATATCAAGGCCCGTGGCAACCGTGATGACTTAGTTATCGCCACTAAGATTGCCGCGCCAGGTGGCAAGAGTGACTATATTCGCAAAAACATGGCGCTAGACTGGAACAACATTCACCAAGCAGTTGATGCCTCGCTCGAACGCCTGCAAATCGATACTATCGATCTCTATCAAGTACATTGGCCGGATCGCAATACCAACTTCTTCGGGGAATTATTTTACGACGAGCAAGAGATTGAGCAGCAAACGCCGATCCTCGAAACCCTCGAAGCCCTCGCCGAAGTCATTCGCCAAGGTAAAGTGCGCTATATCGGTGTATCGAACGAAACCCCTTGGGGACTGATGAAGTACCTGCAACTGGCGGAAAAACACGGCCTGCCGCGCATTGTCACAGTGCAAAACCCCTATAACCTGCTCAACCGCAGCTTTGAGGTGGGCATGAGTGAAATCAGCCACCGCGAAGAGTTACCGCTGCTAGCCTACTCGCCCTTAGCCTTTGGCGCCCTGAGCGGCAAATATTGCAACAACCAATGGCCCGAAGGCGCGCGCTTAACCCTGTTTAAACGCTTCGCCCGTTATACTGGTTCGCAAATGGCACTCGATGCCACAGCGGCCTACGTAGACTTAGCCCGCGAGTTTAATCTATCCCCCGCGCAAATGGCGCTAGCCTTTGTTAATTCACGTAAATTTGTTGGCTCAAACATTATTGGCGCCACAGATTTATACCAGCTAAAAGAGAATATCGACAGCTTAAAAGTCAGCCTCTCCCCTGAGTTACTCAGCCGTCTAAATGAACTCTCAGATCAATTTAGATTACCTTGCCCTTAGCTTTTACAATGAGCAGCTAATAAGTGAGTGACTTCAAGCCACTCACTTTCGCCATGAGTTGATTGTGCTGTCGCGGCAATGCGCTAACCATTGCGATAGCGATTGCAATAGCGGTTGTAGTCGCGATCAAAAACCGAGATACCGAGATGAAACAGACTATTGTCCATATCGCACTCGTAGTAAGAGACTACGATGAGGCGATTGATTTTTATGTTAATAAACTCAAATTTGAATTGATTGAAGACAGTTATCAACCCGAGCAAGATAAACGCTGGGTTGTGGTTGCGCCGCCTAATTCCCATGGTACGGCCCAACTATTAGCCAAAGCCTCCAAACCCGAGCAGGAATCATTTATCGGTAATCAGGCCGGAGGACGAGTGTTTTTATTCTTAAATACCGATGATTTTTGGCGCGATTATGAGCATATGCGGTCAATAGGCATTCACTTTATTCGCGAGCCACAAGTGCAAGATTACGGCACTGTTGCCGTATTTGAAGATCTCTATGGCAACCGTTGGGATTTATTGCAGCTCAGCCCTCATCACCCCATGGCAAAAAGATGTCAGTAACTATGTGATTGAATAAAAAAGTAAATCACCCTTTTCCTCATTTAGCAATCATACTCTGCATCGACACCGATGCCGTAATGGCAAGTGTCGCTAGTTACGACCAAGCACTCGGATTATGACAAGGCACTATCAAGTTAGATGCGCTAAAAACAAAAAAGCGAAGCCATTTGGCTTCGCTCTTTGTTCACTTAATAGCAGTTTATTTCATCAACCACGCGCGGTAAGACTTACCCTTAATGCGGCCGCTGGTGATCTTGCTCAGTGCCTTTTTAGCCACTTTACGGTTTACCGCCACATAAGCACGATAGTCGGTCACGAGGATCTTGCCCACCTGCGTACCTTCAATGCCATTATCACCGGTCAGGGCGCCAAGAATATCACCAGGGCGAAGTTTCTCTTTTTTACCACCATCGATTTGCAGAGTGATCATGGTTGGCGCATTGGGCGCACTGCCAAGCAAGCTTAATGATGGCAGTGATTCACTGGTAATTTCTCGATCTAAGTACTCTTCTAGTAAGGCGATCTTGTAACCGTCTTGATCGTTGTAAAAGGTATAAGCAGCGCCTTTACTGCCCGCACGGCCAGTACGGCCGATACGGTGAATGTGCACTTCGGTATCGTAGGCCACATGGTAGTTAAATACGGCATCTAGCGCATCAATATCTAAACCACGGGCGGCCACGTCGGTTGCGACCAACACACAGGCGCTCTTGTTGGCAAATTGCAACAGGGTTTCGTCCCTATCGCGCTGTTCTAAATCGCCGTGCAAGGCCAAGACACTAAAGCCTAAACCCTCGAGTTCGTCGGCCACTTTTTGCGTTTCACGCTTGGTATTACAAAACACCACGGCACTTTCTGGCTTATGTTCTAACAGTAATAATTGCAGCGCTTGCATGCGCGACTTATCGTCATCTAACTGATAAAAATGCTGTTCGATGGTATTTTTTTCATGGGTAACCGCGGCCTTAACCATCACAGGGTTATACATGATTTGTTTAGCAATCGATTGAATTTGCTCAGGGAATGTTGCACTAAACAGCAGCGTTTGGCGCTCGCGTGGTGACTGTTCAATAATCGCATCGAGCTGAGGTTGGAACCCCATTTCGAGCATACGGTCAGCTTCATCAAGCACTAACATACTTAGATTGCTTAAATCTAAACGATTGCGGTCTAAGTGATCGACAATCCGCCCCGGGGTTCCCACAATAATATGGGCACCATGCTCTAAAGAGCCAATTTGCGGCCCCATTGGCACACCACCACACAGGGTTAATACTTTCACGTTGTGTATACCACGGGCGAGAGTACGGATCTCCTGCGCCACTTGGTCGGCCAACTCGCGGGTTGGACACAGCACTAAGGTTTGAATGCGAAAACGCTTAACGTCTAATTTATTTAGTAAACCTAGACCAAAGGCCGCCGTTTTACCTGACCCCGTTTTACCCTGACCTATCACATCCTCGCCCGCTAAAATGGCTGGCAAGCTTTGCGCCTGAATGGGCGTCATCTCGTTGTAGCCCATAGAAGAAAGGTTCTCAAGCAGTTCGGTTTTTAGCTTAAGGGTCAAGAAAGCCAGTGATGAAGTAGGCTTAGTATCTGAATTGCTCAAGGCGAATATCCTGTGGTGGGTAACGAAGCGGCTGCTAGGTTACTAAAATTGCGTTACTTATCGATTAAACGGGTTTATCAAGATTCAGGTTTACGTAAGGCAAGAATTCAATTCTGCGCTCGCTCAACCCAAAAGTACCGCTATTGTAGCAACAACGGGCAACTTTTACCTCAAATCCTTAAACTCAAGTCCTTAAACAATCGAAATCGTCGGCGTAAACAGCAATAAAAAAGCCCTGCTGGGATACAAGGCTTTGGTTTTGCTCAGCGC
Source organism: Shewanella sp. DNRA4 (assembly GCF_012843185.1). NCBI lineage: Bacteria > Pseudomonadati > Pseudomonadota > Gammaproteobacteria > Alteromonadales > Shewanellaceae > Shewanella > Shewanella sp. DNRA4. The sequence goes on along the minus strand of NZ_JABAIP010000005.1, from coordinate 2,451 downwards.
GGCAGACTTAACAGATTAAGCGATTTGGCCAAAACGGCCTTCTTGATAATCGCGAATCGCCTGCTGAATTTCCGCTTGGGTGTTCATCACAAAGGGACCCATCTGCACGATTTTTTCGCGAATCGGTTTACCCACAAACAGTAACATGCCCGCACCGCGATCATCGGCCTTAAGCTGCAATGGCGTTTGGCTATCGAGCACTAAAAACTCGCCTTCATTGAATGACCACAGTGAGCCTTCGCCCTTACTCAAGCCACCTTGGTAAATATAGAGGGCGGCAAACTCATGCTTGGATAAATCGAGCAGCGCTTCACCATTGGCGTTAATCATCAAGTCGGCAATCGCCGCTTCGCCCGCTAATCCTTGGATGGTGGCACTGATGGCGCTCTTACCCGCAAAAGCCCAATCACCCGCCAAGGCTTTAAGGGTTGCGCCTGTGTCATTCGTGGTTTCAACGCTTGGGATTGAAGCCGTATCCTGATACGTCGCGGGGCGCAGTTTATCTTTCGCGGGCATATTGACCCAAATTTGGAAGCCATGCAGACCATTGAGTGCATCGGCCAGCGGCATTTCGGAATGCACCACGCCATAACCCGTGCTCATCCACTGCACATCGCCTGCACGAATCGCTTTGACGTTACCCATTTGATCTCTATGCTCAAACCCGCCCTTACGGATATAGGTAAAGGTCTCCATCCCACGGTGCGGATGCGGCGGAAAGCCACCAATAAAATCCTGTTTATCATCGGATTTGATCTCATCCATCATCAAGAATGGGTCAAACTGAGTGCTGATAAAGTCAGCCACTCGGCGAATATTCACCCCGTCGCCATCCATCGCAGGTTTAGCAGAAAACTGGCCTAAGACTTTCATTTTATGCTCCTAACTCGTAAAGCATTAGCCTGTGCACTCGCTATCTCTTGGCTCCCCAAATGACAGCGTGAAACAGTGGCAATGCTGATGGTGGCAGAATAACAAGGAAATTTGAAAATGAATAACGCGAAATCACGCTTAGATTTTTCGAAAAAGTAGAATGGTTTGGAATTGAGTAAACGGCGTTATGACTTGCTTAAACAATACTTCTCGAAATAAAACGTTTGTGAAAAAGTGTGTCAACTGTTTATCACTAGGACAAAGGAAATTGCCATTGTCTCCCCAGTAACACGCCATCCCATTCTTTGACAAAAAGCCCAGAGGCTCGACGGCGACATCTGCTGTACAGGATGTACTAATGCAGCGATCACATGGATGTGAATGCTCTGCCATATCGCCAACTGTCACAGGTGCTTCAATGGCAATTTACTCACCATACAACCGTTTCGTCATCTGAAGATATGGGACAAAAGCGTGATAGAGCCGTTGCTCTAACTCTTCAGTTTCGGATTAAAATTTTTTAAGGATTTAACGCCGCAATAAAGGGCGAGCGCTAGCGAGTCCAGCCCACGCCTTTTGTGGGCGATTTTTAATTGCCTTGTTAGCTGCGAGCACTTCGCCAAACCTCTATAAAAAACAACGAAGATAAACCCATAGCTACCAGTACTGAGATTGCCAGACCAATCTTGTCATAATGATAGTGAGTAACTCCGGTTTGAATACTCAGCATCGGAATAAAAAGCCCCATGAGATTAAACTTCCACAAGTTGGGACTGTAGTTTCTTGCTCTTTTTAAATAAAAAAACCACGCCGTAGTTATTACAACAACTGGCGCCGTAATTACTAAATGAATAAGCAACTGCATGCCACTTGGTTCATGTGCGACAAGCCAACCATGTAATGACATATATATTACGGCGGCATAAATCATATTTGCTATCGATAGCATTACCGCGAAGGTTAAGCTGAGCATAATTCTCCCGACAGCTAACGCTTTGCTAATTGGCTGCCTCAGCGCAGCGTAGGCAGTCCAGTGGAGGCCACGCTGTTTGTGACCGGAACGAAATTAAGCAATTTGTTATAAGCCATTAAATACAATCCAGTTGTGTATAGCAACCAAGTGCAAGGGTGAAGAACGGCCAAACGAAACAGTTAATAAAGCCAGTTCCTGCTGCCCAAACATGCTTACTATTTGTACTGAAATGTTTTGTAAACAAAGCGATAAAATACAACACAATTACCGGTATTAGATAGGCAAGAATGCTAAAGGCCACCAGTGAGACGGCTTTATTGTCTCTAGTGTAATCTGTTACACCATAATATGAATAGAAAAAGCCTGCGATTACACCCAGTGCCGAGATTCCTACGGTGGCTACCTTGCCAAAGCGATTTAAAGCTAAATAAAGAAGCTCTACCCAGCAAAAAGTAACAATAAAAACGGTAAAAAACAGAATGGCCAAATGTGATTTCCTATGGCTTATAACATTTTATTCGTGCGCATGCGCGTTTATCACGTTAGACCAGTAAAAATGCGCACAGTTAACTATCTGTATGTAAAGAAGTTATCAGCTTTTTTAC